>NZ_JAIJZQ010000014.1:0-53727 GCF_019754195.1 Streptococcus sp. 2018037 | reverse complement strand
TATTGCACGGGAATTATCTGGTTTTATTTGGGGGATGATGACAGGAAGAATAGCTTGAAGTTAGCACTTGTTTTCATGTACACTTTTGACAATTAAGTTTTATCATCGCAGAGCGATGAGGAATCCCTATTTCTGTCCAAACTCACTGGGTGAATTTGGACAGAAATAAGGATTGAAATAATGTTTGAATGGAGAGTATCTTGAAGGAGTTTAGGACTTCAAGGTTTGAGTTATCTACGAAATGACTAAGTGGCACAATTGTGATCCACGCTTATAGAGAGTAGGACTCGCGGCAGAACCATTGACCTGTAGGTAACCAATCCACGAATATCAGAGTGGCCAATGCCCGAAGCTAAGAACTAGGCTCTTTCTAGATACTTTTCATTTTTTATCAGTTCGATTGTTTTTACTTGACAAAGGGCTTTACATATCAGTCATTTGAATTAGCTTTGATACATCGACACTTTCCTAGTACCAGCTCCTTGTCTGAAAGTTAACTCATTCGACCATAACAAAAAACCTAGCTATATATGCACAGCTAGGTTTTTCTTGTATTTTTATTTATGATTGTTCCTTTTCAATGCTTGCAAGAACCAGTCCAAACTCTTACTGATAATGACAACCATTACCAATGTCCAAAATGTTTTTACAAGCCCAATTTTAAAAGCCAGAGGAGTTACCACAAATACATCAAAAATGAGAATAACGGTGGAAATCTTCCATTTGAAATATTTATTACACAACAATGCAATAATATCACTTCCTGCCGTGGACCCGTTTCCATAAATGACTAGAGCCATTGATAAACCTGTCACCAATCCCGCCAAGAGAGCAGAGGGAATCAGGGGCAACCATTTTATTTGCAGAAAAGTCGTATAATGCATGGTTAAGGACATAGTAGCAACCGCTAAGAAAGTATAGAAAACCGTTAACTTACTCAAAAAGCGATAGGCTAATACAATCAAAATCCCATTCAAAACAAAACTGGACAGACTTGTTTCAATCCCTGTCGTATAAAACAAAAGCAGGGTAACACCAGTAATCCCACCTTCGCCAAATTCATGTGGAATGATGAGCATATTCAAAACAAGGGCATATAGGATTGCCCCAAAACATATCAATAAGCAGTCTCTCCATTTCATCTGCATCATATTCTCTCCTCACAAACAGTCCACCTTAGTATATCAAAAAAAGCAGAAAGCGGATAGCCACTTTCTGTACTTTTTTCCTATTTTCCTAAGACAGCTGAAGCCAGAGCTTTTTGAATAGCAATGACACTCTTATCGCTCTTAAACTGAAGAATTTCAGCAGGTTCAACAGCCGAGGAAATCCATATTTTCAGCTCAGCGTCTAAGTCAAAATGACCAGAGGTTTCTACCGTAAAGCGTGAAATCGAGCGGTAAGGAATCGATTTATAAGATACCTTTTTCCCAGTCATTCCTTGCTTATCGACCAAAATCAATCGATATTCTGTAAAAACAATCAAATCACGAACCAGACTAAATGCCATCTCAACCTGTTCATTATCCAGTAGAACATGCTCCAATTCCTGTTCAATCTTATCATTATCCATTTGCGAGGCATTACCTAGTAAACCTGAAAATAGTCCCATAATATGGCTCCTTTGGTATTTTTCTATAGTATAACACAAAAAGCTACTAGTTGACTATCTTAGGCACTAGGTCTTTACCAAACATGAGAATTACTCGCTTACCTTTGCTTCCTTATCAACTTCTTTAGGTTGATTGTTCTCAATACTGCCACCTTCAACTGCCGGAAAATGTTCTGCAATCGCAGATGGGATCTTCTTATCATTTAGATTTAATTCTTCCTTCGGAATGTGATTTTCACTCACATCAATTGTTTTCAAAGTCTTATTTGGCTCTGTGATGGCAAGTGTTTCAATATCATTTTTTGAAGCATTCAGGTCTTCTAAGGCTTTGTAATCATTGACTCCTTCTAGATTCTTCAATTGATTATCTGCAATATTTAATCGAACAACCGATTCTTGTTTACCCTCTATTTCCAAAGTCTTAATTTGATTACCCTCTACATCCAGATTTACTAATTTTTCATTTTCTTCTATCCCTTGTAATTCAGTAATCTTATTATTCTTAAGAGTAAGACTAGTTAAGTTTGGATTATTTTTTACAAACTGAAGATCTTTTACATTACTTTCATTAGCTGTCAGTTCTTCTAAATTCTCTGTTTTTAGAGTTGATATATCCAATTGAGGATTCTGTGATATATACAAACGGGTTAACTTCTTCTTGTTTTGAAGCGCAGATAAATCTGTGATACGATTATTATCTAAACTAACAGCTGTCAATTGTGACAAATCTGCTAATGGGGATAAATCCGTCACTTTATTATGATCTAAATTTAAGGATTCCAAAGCTTTTAATTTAGCTAGAATAGTGATATCTTCAATGTCATTTCCTGCAGCAGAAACTACTTTTAAGTTTGGAAATTCTTCCAAAAAGCCCAAATCAGAAACACCATTTTGTGATAAGTCAATTCCCTCCAATGTTGGAATTTCTTTCAAAAACTGATAATCCTTAACGCCTGTGCTGGTCATCCATAATTGTTTCAATTTTTTAAATTGCAAGATAGGTTTTACATCATCAATTGGTGTAAAACCAATCCCCAACACTTCAACATTTGGCATCAAGTCCAGACCGGCTCTCTTTAGCGGATCTTTTCGCTGACCAATATTTAGATATTTTACCGTTTTTAACCACTCTCTCATCTTCTCGGAATCTGTTTCATTAGATGGGAAAGGAGTATCAGCCGTAGCATGCAAAATATCTTCAATAATCTCATCATCAAAACCTAATTGTTTTAAAGTAGCCATTCCAATTTTATCATGAGCATGTGGGTCACCGTGAGGGTCTTCGATCGGTTTTCCAACTTCAATTTTCTCAATCAAGATTGTATGAGAATGGTCACCATGAGGGTAAACGAAAGCAGGTCCTGCATCTGTTTCTATCACCTTGATTTTTTCTTTTGAAACATGCAGATTTTCGGCTAGGTAGCTCTTTTTAGCTTCTCGTTCTTCTTCTACACTTGAGTTAGGTTTCCCACCTTCTTGTGGTGACAACGGAATTTCTACATCAACTTGAGTGGAAGTTGACGAATGGTATTCTGCTCTAGCAGTCTCTAAATACTGAGTAGGAATATAAGACTCCCACGGACTTCCTATCAAATGACTGTACGGAATTAAATGAGTATGCGTACCATGGCCAATGAGTAACCCTAACGCTGTTTGACCTTGGACTCCACTACCATCAAAAATGAAACCGTCGCTTGTTGGATAATCAATACCTGGGAAAGCTTTTTTTGAATTAGACTGAGTGGAAGTATGCCCTTTTTCTGTGGTAGACTTGAGTGGGACGAAATTATTTCTTGTGGTCGGAGTATGCAACGAATGATTATCAAGAACAGTAATCTGTCCCTTTTTTCCAATGGTCTCCCCAGTATTTCCTTGTCCGTGTTGCAAACTTGATTTCCAAATATAATGATAATGATCTCCATGACGTACCGTATAGCCATTCGCATCTTCAGCCACTATATCCTTCGGATCAAATACATAACCATCATCAAAAGTTTGTGATAGCTTCGCTTGCTTTGCGTTGGAATGTGAGCTGGATTGGCTATTCTCAATGTACTCTTTGGGTACCAAATAGGACCATTTGCTTTCTTTTAAATCCTTATAGAAAATAAAATGTGAATGACCATTATGTTCTAAGACCAGTCCCTCATCCGTTTTTGAAAGAATTTGACCTTCATTTTCAAAAAGAAATCCATCATCCGTAGGATAATCAACACCAGCTACCCCTTTTTTAGCTTGAGAAGTAGGTTTCTTTTGATTTTTGGTGAGTTTCTTAGCTTCAGAAATAGAAATTACATTAGCATCTTTATCCTTTGGATAGTAGAAGTACTGCTCATTTACTTTTATAATATAACCTTTCTCTAGCTGATACTGAATATCTTCTTTATTCAATTTATAATCAGAATCTGGAAGGGTATCTTTTAAAAAGTGTGCCGCATACGGGATAGGACCTTCAAAAAAGTATGACTCTTCTCCATATAGACGCATATAGCCATTAGATTTAATTTCAGACACCACAATCGTATTTTCATCTACTTTTGAGACATTGCTACTTTGAACATCTTGATGATTTATTGCAGTATTCTCTGTTTTTTGGCAACCCGCCAAAAAAAGATGACAAGATAGGATAATGCCTGTCAAGGCAAATAAGGTTGTTTTCTTTTTCATTTTTGTCCTCCTAGACTTATTAACCAGTTAACAATTAACTAGTATATATTTTATTTTTGATTTTTGCAAGAAAAAACAACTGACAATGATTGTTCGTGAATAAATTTTCCATTCCACGACAAACGCATGAAAAAATTTGTTTTATAAACCATATTTTCACGACTGCTGTCAGTTTTTAGTAGAAAAAATGTAATATAATAGCCTTGGAAATGAGGGATTGTCCTTGTTAAAGCGAAGGTTTTACAAAAGCTTTAAAAAAAATGCATACAACAAGAAAATAGTTACATACCTTTTTCTTCATACAGATAGCGTGTTTCCATCCCTACGACCATTGACAAAGCAAACAAACTATAGTATATTAAAAATAGGGAAATAAAAGGAGAATATATGGAAAATACATCTACTCAAACTTTCGAAGAACTCATTGCGAAACAGAAAAAGAAACGTAATCGCATCCTTAGAATTATTACCACACTCTTTACCGCTATTATCGTATTTTTTGCCTGTCTTGCATTATTCAAATATAATAGTGGCAACATTAGCGGTACATGGCGCAATTCCCAAGCTGAACAAGACATTGTCAAAACCAGTATCAAGGAGTTACAAAATCAACTTCCAGGTATCGATAAAACGTGGATTGATGCAACTTATACGATGACAGTCGTAGATAAGAAAGCTGTCTTCACCGCTACAACAAGCTTTGATATTCCTAAAATCGCAAAATTAACCTTGGATCAAGCCTATAAGGTAATGTTAGAGGAAGCACAAAAAGAAGCAAGTTCTCTGGGAATTTCCGTAGAAGAATACTTAACAACCGCTCTCGGAGCAGACTATGAAAAGCAATTGAAATCATTTCTACCTACACAAGCTGAGGCGGAAAAAGAATTTCATAAGTACCAAGACGAGTATGCTAAAGAACTAGGTGCCACATACAATCAAGAAACTGGTACTATCTCTGCTACCTTTTTCGAGGGAGATGTCGATCAGCTCCTCCATACAGTAACCATTACAAAAATTAATGACGCAGCAATCAAACAACTGACTACATACGATATTTCCATAAAAGATATTATTTCCTATTCTCGCAAGGGAAATACCACCATTATTAACGGAAATGAAGAATTTACTTTAGAAAAATAATAAAAAAAGCTGGGAAAGGCATCCCTGATGGTTCCGACCTCACCCACAGAATAATGAAAATAAATATGAAGCCCTCACTAGGTGTATAATCTTAGTGAGGGCTTTGTGCTTGACGAGTTAATGATGTTAGTCATCGCCGGAAAAACTAACCCACTCTATTGACGAGCTCTAAAAAATACGCAACAAACATGAGTATAAGAACTAGCCAATAAAAACACAGATAGATTCAAGCTGATTTTTGATGAAATACAGCCGAATTGTCTGTGCTTTTATTTTTGTCTCTACTATAGATAGGACAACATTACGGCGATATTTGAAAGAACTTGTACTAATACTCAATGAAAATCAAAAGTAGCCTAGGAAACGAAGCCGAAGATAGAACTGGAGTTCATCAAGGCAAGTTGACAACGGATAATTTTGATTTTCGAAGAGTATAACCTCCTGTTTGTTTCGTCACTTACAGTGTAGTCCTTCTGACCTTTTTTCATATTGAATTTAACTAATGTCACTAATATAAATTACTTTCTCTTATATAACCTTTTACATACCTGATAAAGAATAGGTACAGCAATGATGGTCGTAATCGCAGTGCCATAGGTTCCTAAAATCCTACCCAAAGCAGCTAAAAATGATGCTGATGGCGTTAGTCCACCGACTAAGCTACCCGTCACTGTGTACTTCAACAGGTTCAAGATAATTTTTGTGAAGGCTGCAACTATCCCAACCAACATAATATTTGATAGACTATCGTTTGCCTGTAGGAATTTCTCATAAAATAAGTGGAGGACAAAACAGACAATGAGTGATTCTAGAATGGTAATCCAAGCAACGGAAGCATATCCCGACAGTAAATCAAAGATCCCTAGACCGAGTGAGGCTGCCAATGCCCCTTTTTTGGCACCAAAGATTAGTACTCCTACTACCACCAGAGCATTTCCTAGATGGACAAATTGACTCCCAAAAGGAATACGAATAAAGAAGACAACCACACAAATAAGGGCTGCAAATAGGCTAATTTCTGTTAATTGACGCAATTGATTCTGTTTCATAATTTCTCCTTTAATGTTTGAAATGCCTGCTGTAATGCTGCTAGAAAAGGTTCAAAGGAAATCCCAAATTTCAAGTCTCTATCCAAAGCGAGAGTACGCTCTAAACTCTTGTCGATAAAATCTAAAGCTAGAGGGATGGCTTGATGGAGATTGATTTGTTGGATGGTTGCTACAGCCAACAAGGTAGATAGAATGTCACCTGTTCCAAAGAAATTTGCTGGATATTTTTTAGACATATAGGTAGTTATTTCCCCTGTTTCCTGCTGAAAATAGGCTACACCTATTTGGCTATCATCAAAGGAAATTCCTGTCAGTACAATATCTGCAGACACCTGCTCTGCTAAAGCTTCCAGTAAGTCCTCAATAGCCGCCCTATCGTAGCAAGCTCCCAAATAATCCCTCCCTGTCAAAAAAGCTGCCTCTGTTACATTGGGGAGAATGAGCTTGGCCGACTGAATCAATGCTTTCATGGCTTCTACATAGGTAGGGGTAAAACCTGTATACAACTTCCCTCCATCCCCCATGACCGGATCAACAATCAATGGTGTCTCTGTTTGTTTAGCATACATAGCCAACTGACTTAGCTGCCGAGGATTTCTACAGTAGCCAGACAAAATGCCTGCCAACTCCAAATTCAAGTTCTTCCACTGTTCAAAATAGGCTTGATTCAAGTCAGTCATATCTTCAGTGACAACATCTGGGAAACCGCCTGTGTGTGAGGATAAAAGAACTGTAGGTAAAAGCATTGTTTCTACCTGACAAGCTGCTGCAATTGGTATACTAGTGGCTAGGGCAACCTTGCCCACACCAGGCAAATCATTTGCAAGCAATAATCGTTGCATCAAATCTTCCTCCTAAATTATTTTTCATAAACAAAATTGTAAATGATTATCATACATTTTTCAACATTACATATTCACAACTGTATGGGGACAGATAGCCGAAACCTTATAATATCGGGCTCAAATTACTGCATAAGAAAAACAGTAACAACTCTTTGCTACTGTCATCCTTTTCAATGTATTGTTGTCAAAATCTGCTTAATTTTTCTCCAGAAAGGCAATCAAGGTCTGGGCAGAACGTTCTCCTGCTTGAATAATAAATTCATCAAAGGTGATATTGGCATCTCCCTGAGCTGTGTCACTCATGGCACGGATAACCAAGAATGGCTTACCTGTATTGACAGCTGCTTGAGCGATAGCTGCTCCTTCCATCTCTACGGCAAGGACTTCTGGAAAATGAGTTTTGATTGTAGCGATTCTCTCCTGACCTGCGATAAAACTGTCACCTGTCACAATCAGACCCACATGGCTAATCATTTCCTGCTCTGCTAAAACGGTTCTTAGCTGTTCTAACAAGACTTGGTCTGCCGGATAATACAATTCCTGCCCGGCCATTTGCCCGTAAGCATAGCCGAAAGCCGTCACATCCACATCGTGGTAAGCCAATTGATTTGCTACAACCACATCACCGATGGCAATACCTTCGGCAACAGCTCCTGCCGAGCCAGTATTAACAATGACATCAACTGAAAAACGATCTGCCAAAACAGCCACGGACATAGCTGACATAACCTTACCGATACCAGACTGAACAAGAACGACTTCATGTTGACCGATTCGTCCCTGATAGTAAGTTCGACCCAAGACATCGATTTCAGTTGCATCTTGTAGATGCTCGACCAAAATCTTTAATTCCTGAGGCATGGCTGCGATAATTCCAAATTTCATCTCTTCTCCTAAATAAATAATACTGCAATGATAAACATTATCAGTAAGATGATGACCCAAAAAAGGATTTTGTTTACCTTACTGCGGAAAGCTTCTCGCTTGATGGTTTCGATACGGCGACTTTTTACTACAGTAGGTTTGACCGGGATTCGGATCGTTTGTCCCTCTTCATATCCCTGATAATCTTCTTCTAGATATGGATCGAATAGAGCATCATCCATTGATATATCCTGGTTTGGACGATAGTGTCCAAACTGGCTAGATTGGTCGGAATACTGTTTCTTTTTCACTTTCTCTAAAATTTCATCCGTCAACAAGGGCTTGCCCATTGCTAGTTTCCTACTTTCTCATGAGTTGTAAATATTGGATAGCCATGATGGTCTTTGCATCACAAATATCGCCAGTAGTCACCAAGTTCAAAGCCTCTTCCAAGGTTACCTCATGTAATTCGATAACCTCATCTTCATCCATTGGACGAGGATTTTCAACCTTGATAAGGTTATCTGCTAAATAAAGGCGAATTCGTTCATTACAGAAACCGATGGCTGAATAGAAATCTGCCAACAAGGTCAGTTTGTCACTAGTATAGCCTGTTTCTTCTTCTAATTCACGCAAAGCAGCATCTTCAAGCGTATCTTCTTCGCCCAGCTCCAATTTCCCCGCCGGAATTTCATAAATAGTACGTTCAATAGCCTTGCGGTATTGTTTGACTAAAATCATTTTACCTTCTGGAGTGACGGCTAAAACGCAAACTGCTCCCTTGTGGAAAATGAGTTCGCGCTTACCAGTTCCACCATTTGGCAGGGCAACATCATCTACTACTACATCAAAAATGTGCCCTTTAAAAATTTCTGTCCGCTCAATGGTTTTTTCTTCAAAATTCATACGATTACCTATTTTTGACTTGGATGGAACGGAAAACGAGTCGCATAACCTTCTTTGTTTTCTTGACGACCACGACCAATACCGATGGCATCCTCTGGAATATCTTTTGTAATAACAGAACCTGCAGCCAACAAGGCATTGTCCCCAATAGTTACTGGTGCGATAATGGTTGAGTTAGAGCCAACAAAGGCATTATCTCCAACGGTTGTTTTAAATTTATTTTTACCGTCGTAATTGACAGTGATGGTACCAGCACCAACGTTAACATTATCGCCAATCGTTGCATTTCCTAGGTAGGTCAAATGACCAGACTTCGTTCCTTGACCAAGTGTAGAGCCCTTGATTTCCACAAAGTTTCCAACGTGAACATCTTTTTTCAAGAGACTGCCTGGACGAATATGGGCGTATGGTCCTACCGTCACACCTTCTTCAATGACAGATTCTTCAATGTCTGAGTTGCTGATGACAACATCTGCTGCAATTTTCGCATCGCGTACACGAGTACCATTGGTTAAGACAGTGCGTTCACCAATCACCGTTTGCCCTTTCAAGACAACATTAGCTTCGATAACAGCTTCTGCGCCAATCTCAACATCAATATCAATATAGGTAGCATCTGGGTTGATAAATGTCACACCATTGACCATATGTTTTTCATTGATTCGTTTGCGCATAACAGCTTCTGCAGTCGCAAGAGCGACACGGTCATTTACACCCAAACTTTCATCAAAATCACGCAATACATAGGCACCAACCTTTTTGCCTGCCTGACGGAAAATCGAAATAACATCTGTCAGATAGTACTCTCCTTGGGCATTGTCCGTATTAATATCTTTAAGCGCTTCAAAAAGACGTTTATTATCAAATAAGTAGGTTCCTGTATTGATTTCTTTCACTTGTTTTTCAAAATCGTTGGCATCTTTTTGTTCAACAATTTTTTGCACTTCCCCATCAGCATTGCGAATAATCCGACCATATCCGAATGGGTTATCAGCCTGAGCTGTCAAGATAGTCGCAACATTCTTGTGGCTGACATGGAAGTTAATGAGGTTCTTCAAGCTTTCTCCTGTAATCAGCGGTGTATCTCCTGCGATAACAAGGGTCTGACCTTCCAAACCTGCAAGAGCTGGCTCAGCCATCATAACGGCGTGGCCTGTCCCCAACTGTTCAGATTGAAGGGCAAACTCTGACTGACCTTCGAGAACAGTCTGCACCAATTCTGCCTTGTGACCGACAATGGTTACTGTTTTAGCAGGTTCCATAGCATCTACAGCCCGTTTGACATGCTCCAACATGGTAATTCCTGCCACTTTGTGTAGGACCTTTGGCAAGTCAGACTTCATGCGAGTTCCCTTACCCGCCGCTAGGATAATTGCATAGTTATTGCTCATAGTTTTCTCTCTTTTCAATGATATACTCCTATTATAGCAAATTTTGATGTTTTTGGAAAATAGCGGAAGAAGTGAAAATAGAACTCGACAAAATGCAAAGTATCCCTCTCACTTCCAAGCATCTAGTCTGGGCTAACTGTAGTCCCTGAATGATGTGAACCTACTACCGCCAACATCTCAACCTTTTCCTCGCTTCTACCTTTCTAGGTTTAGGTTGAAACACTTCACTGAATAGCCTAAACTGTTTTGATGCCAGGTTCAAGAAAGATGCTACAATCTAGGATATAAAAAGGAGCCTGAGCTCCTTAGATTGTTAAATGAAGGCCTCGTTGACCATCTTCTCTTGCTTTCTCTGTCAAGGCTTTAAACTCTTCCCAAACAGGGCGTTCTTGGTCTGTAAAACGGAGATTGGCGCCTGGAAGACTAGCCTTGGAAATCATCTGAACAAAGCCTGACAAACTATTTGCCAAAGCCACTCCTTCCTTACTAGCCACATCTTCCTTGGCAACAAGCAAGGCCGACTGCAACTTCCCTGTCTTCTCTTTGCCAATCTCCTCCTCTTTTCCAGCAATAATAGAAGAAAGCTGGTCCAATAAATTGATGGCACGTTCCTTATTCATAGGAACCTCCTTGTTTAATTTTATATTATTATAATATAAACAACTTAAAATAAACAAGCAAGAACCTAGTTTTTAGGATAAACTAATTCAAATTCTTCACAGACGACTAGCATATCTTCTGAGAAGGACAGGCCTGCTTCTTCCAGCCAGATAGTGAAAAGCTCTTCATGGACCTGTCGCCAGTGGATCAGACTTTTCGCTTTTATGTCAGACAAGTCACCTTCCTGACGGAACTCGCCCTCCTTATAGGCATGATTTTCCGTCACTTGGGAAAAGGGCGTCACATAGACCTTGGTGGTCTGGATAATGCACACAGCCTGACCTTGTCCGTCCAGAATGATGGCATAGCCACCAGCTCTTGGGATTTCTTCTCCCTCTACTGCGTAGAGGGCATGAGCAGAGCTGGTCGAAGTTTTTATGCCCCTGGCCACCAAGTCAGCCAGTCGATCAGCTTCCGCCCCAAAGGCCCAGGCCTCCGGCTCAGGACCTGCTTGGGAATTGATGGCAAGAAAATCTTGCCAGAGTTGTGTAGGTGTCATGGGGTCCTTTCTAGTGTGCTTTGAAATTGTAAACTGGCTTGACAATCGTTTCAATCGTTACTGTGTCTTTTATATTCTCAACGATTTCATCTAAAGGCTTATAAACACTTGGAGCCTCGTCTAACGTTGCTTCACCGATAGAGGTTGAATAAATCCCCTGCATACTTTCCTTGAAGTCCGCTAATTGTACCTGCTGTCTTGCCTGCGTTCTACTAAGCAAGCGACCTGCACCATGCGGGGCAGAAAAATTCCAATCTGGATTTCCCTTACCTTTAGCAAAAATAGAGCCGTCTTTCATATTGATAGGAATAATCAGGCGTTCATTTTTCTGTGCAGAAGTTGCACCTTTCCGAACAATACCAGCCTCTATGTCAACATAATTGTGCATGGATTCAAAGCCGTCCTTCACCTGAAAATCAAACTCTTTCACTAGGGCATCTAACATCAATTTTCGATTCAGACTGGAGAAAACTTGGGCAATGTGAACATCGTTAAGGTAGTCTTCTAACAAGTCCCCTGTTAGATACTCTAAACCTGGACTGGCAGGAACAAACACTTCTGGAAATTCTGATAAGATTTCCTGTATTTCTGAAGTGATTTTTTCCTCCTTCCAAGCCAGTTTGACTGACTGAATCTCCGATTGACGATTTGTTCTTTTCAAGGTATCTACTAGAAAATCAAATTGTCTTGTTCTATACCGCTCTTTTTCTGCACCTGCAATCTGTTGGTGATGAATTGCCACCAAAACACCGAGATAACGTGACCCTGAATGAACGGTAATCCAGTAATCTCCCTCATCATCACACCCCAGTTCATAGAAATGATTTCCTCCACCCAAGGTACCTAGCGAACACGAAATCCGTTCTCTTTGTTGAGCACTTAAGGAAAAAGTCAAACCGTCTAAGAGCTGATTAATTTCTTCTTGAGGCAGTAAGGGTTTCTGGTGAACGCGGTGACCAGCAGGAACTAGACGATGCACTGCCTCATCAAAGACACTTAAATCTAGCTGCGACTGGACTCCAATATTGACGGTCCGCATGGAACAACCAATATCAACGCCCACAACATTCGGACAAATCTTCCAATCCTTCCGATTTTCTGGCAATCGAATCGTGGTACCGATTGTCGCGCCTTTTCCGTAATGTACATCCGGCATAATCCGTACTTGAGTTTGTTCCGTAATCGCATTGTCTAACATTTTCTCAATTTGTTCAACGGCACCTTGGTCAATATTGTCTGTAAAGACTTTGGCCAAGCCATTTTTTCCTTTAATTTCCATAATGTTCCTCTCTTTCCAACCATATCTCTCTCGTCAATAAACTCACTCTTTCGGTACGGACTTCATCAATGAGCGGGAAATGTACATCTTCCAAGAGGTATTGGTGTACAAAACCCAGCTTTTCTTGGACACGTAGGGACTTGCTATTTTCTACAAATGCACAGCACCAAATCTTATCTAAACTCAACTGGGCAAATCCGTAATCCAGTAAAACTTGACTAGCTTCTGGAATGAGACCCTGTCCCCAAAACGATTGACCAAGCCAATAGCCCAGTTCGGCTTCTGAATCAGGTAAATCAAGACCACTCTGCTTGCCAATCATGAGACCAATACTGCCAATGACCTGGCCTGTTTCTTTGAGGACAAGGGCATAGGTTTCGGGTTGGCTGAGGACTGTCTTGATAATCTCTCGACTTTCTTCCAGACTTTGATGAACTGGCCAACCCGCTGCGGGACCCACATCTGGATGACTAGCCTGAGAAAATAAGTCCGCTGCATCTGTTTCACTCCAAGGGCGGAGCACCAGACGATTGGTTTCTAGAATCATAATACTCCCCCCTACTTCAAACTCCAGCCACCGTCAATAGTGACAATCTGGCCTTGCATGGAAGCGAGTTTGCCAGTAGCCAGCATGAAGGTCAGCTCTGCGATTTCGCTGGGCTGGGTCCAGCGTCCGATAGGGGTCTGGTCTGCCACCCAGTCCGCCAGGCCACCAGGCTCAAAGTCCTTCTGGGTCATGCCTGTCTGGACAGCACCAGGGGCGATGCCGAAGACCTGGACCTTGTCCTTGGCATAGTCCAGTGCCAACTGCTTGGTAAAGCCTGCCAAAGCGTGCTTGGAGGCAGTATAGGCAGAGCCTCCACCACCTGCTAGACTGGAGGCAATGGAGCACATATTGATAATGATGCCCGACTGTCTGTCCACCATTTGTTGCAGATAGGGGCGGGTTAGTCTGGTCACCGCAAAAAAATTAACTGCGAAGATATGAGCTAATTCATCCTCCGCAATATCGAGGTGGGGTCGGTAATCGTCTAGAATGCCTGCGGTGTTACAGAGGACATCAACTGTCTGGCACCAGGAAAAGACTGGGCTTAAATCGCCAGCCAGGTCCAGCTGTAGAAAGTAGAAATCCCCTGCCAAATCAGGCTTGCTGGCCTGATCAATCCCGTAGACACGCCAGCCATTTTCCAAAAAAATCTCCGCCTGCGCTAGTCCAATGCCGCTGGAAACGCCGGTGATGAGGGCTGTCTTAGTCATGGACTTCTACCCAGTCGGTCGCAAGGACATCGCAGGGGGTCGGGCTCCACATGGAGAAGCCTTCGCCCTCGCCTGTCACGTTGATGAGGAAATAGGGCGTCGCCTCCAGCTTTTGCCCGTGAACCTCAATGGTGTCAAAGAGCTGGACGTAGTTCTCCGCTCCGCCCCAGCCTGTGCGAACGTACTTTTTCTTGGCCTTCAAGCCTGGTAAAATCTCTTCAAATGTCATGGTTTTACTCCTTTGTTGCTTTTCTCTCTTTCAACCATTATACCAAAAAATCAGACCACTCTAAAGAGTTGCCTGATCGTGTTTCTAACCCACATTCTCCTTTTTCAATAGGAAAAATGTGCCTGCAAGCGTTGAGAAAAAGGCAAAAACCATAAAGAGCAGAGGCAACCATCCTGTCCAGTCCTGCGATCCATAGCCAAACTGGCTGACCAGCAACTGACTAAAGCCGCTGAGAACCGTTAGGACAGAGGCTGGAATCAAGGTATCTAAAATTGCTGACTTGCTGCGATAGTAGAAGAGACCAGCTACGATTCCTAGAATCACCAAAAGACTGCCCCACAAGGGCAGGGGAATCCCCTCATAAAACTGCCGACTAATCCAAAAACGCAAGACAATTAACCCCACAAAGCTAAGCCCCCAGGTCCCCATCAGCAGATAGGACTTGATTTTTGACCGTTCATAGACTAGGTTCTTTAGGATGAAAAAAGCAGAGCTGGGTAGAATGAGTGCCAGAAACAAATCGCACAGCAAGCCCCGCCATTCTAGGACCATTTCACCAGTCACTCCAAACAAACCTAAGAAAAACCAGCTAATATAGACCAAGGAAATCAATCCTGTTAACCGCAGACCATAGTACCAGCGAATAGGCGGCAAGTCTGACAAGAGTTCATCCGCCATGTGCTTGCTATCTTTTCCTAAAAATTCCTCAGCGGATTGACCGTCTGTTTGGGCATCCAAGACATCTTGGTGAATAGAAAGCAATAGTTCTGTCGCCCTTTCCTCCTGCTCATGAAAGGCCGAAGCCAATATCATATATCCATGAAGTTTACGCATATAGGCCTTGTTTTCCTTGGTCAACTTCCCCCGTAAGCTACTAATAGCATTCAAATATTCTTGTTGCTTGTTCATCTTACTTCTCCTTTCTCACCAACAAAACCGCAGTTCCAATCCAAAAGGCCATAGCTGGAAGAATGACCAACATCAGATTGAGCCAAACTGGAACGGTCATGACCATATTTACCACACCGCCAACAATTATGAAGAGATAGGTCGGTAAAAAGACATAGCGGACTAATTTTTCCTTTTGGAAAAATAGCAGAGCGAGACCGAGCAAGGTGAGTGGTACTAGTAGCCCCCAGCCAGTCAAGACTAGGTCAGGTTCCTTGGGCATTGCCCAGAGACGAAGTCCGCAAATCACAAGAAAAAGAAGGGGGATGCAGAGAAAACTTGCCCAAACCTTGATTTTGCTGGTCTGGTAAATCAGACTGCGAATGATAAGGAAAATCCCTGCTGGGAGGAGGAGGCTAAGTACCGCGTCGCAGATCAAGTCCAGCCAGTTGAGGGAGATTGTTCCTGTCCCTGCAAAGTCCATTAGCCATTGGCTACCTAGATAGATGACCAGCATGAGGCCGCTCAGATTGACGACTTCAGAAAAACCAATTGGAGGGAGATAGCTGAGTAGGTCATCCGCCATCTGCTTGCTGTCTTTACCTAGAAAATCCTCCGCCGAAAGCCCGTCTTTTTGGGCTTCAAGAACATCTTGGTAAATGGACAAGAGCTGGGCAGTCACTGCTTCTTCCTGCCTGTGAAAGACAGAGGCAATCATCATATAGCCATTGATACGGCCCATGTATTCCTTATTTTCCTTGGTCAGTTGGCTTTCAATCACTTCAATCTGCTTGCGGTATTCCATTTGTTTGCTCATCTTATTCTCCTTTCAATCGCTGAACTTTTTGAACCAATTCCGTCCACTGGCTCCAAAAATCTTCTAGATAAGCCTTTCCTTGGTCTGTCAGATAAAAATACTTCCTATCGGGTCCATCTGGCGAGGGCTTATTCTGACTAAAAATCAAGTCATTTTTTTCTAACTTCTGAAGGAGAGGATAGACCGTCCCTCCGACCATATTTTCAAAACCCTGCTTCCTCAATTCCTGAACCAACTCATAGCCATAGATTTCCTTTTGGCTAATTATCTGCAAAACACAGCCATCTAGGACACCTTTCAGCATCTGTGTTTCTTTCATAAGCTCTCCTCTCCTTAGTTTGTAATACCGACTAGTCTGATAACAATAAAAGTGATTTTCTTTGTCTTCTATCACTAGTTTGTTTTACCTATTAGATTTGTACCTATAGTATAACACAAGGTAACTAGTATGTAAAACAAAATAGTGGAAAAATTAAAAACTTGGGTCACCCCAAGTTTAGGAAATAATCTGTTTGTAAGATCGTGTTGTGATGGCATAGACCACTAGGTAAAGTAAGAGATAACCACCACAGATACCTGCTGTTACCTGCAACATAAGCTCTGCATTAACCACGCCGATAGACAAAAGGATGGACGATAGCATCTTGTAGGCAAAGGCAAGATGGACAAAGGCAAGTAGGATAGGTAGGAAAAAGACGGTCAGTAATTGCTTGCGAATGGACTGTCTCGTCTGATCCTCATCCAGACCAACCTTAGTCATAATGACGAAGCGATCTCTATCTTCATAGCCTTCTGAAATCTGTTTGAAGTAAATCACCAGCACCACCGCCATCAAAAAGATGAGCGATAGCAAGAGGCCGATGAAGAAAAGTGAACCTGCAAAACTGAAGAAACCACGCATCGCATAAGCACGATAGGCGAGACTGATGGCGTTCGTTCCATTCGGTAATATATTGGACTCCCAAAGCTCACTTTCAAAACTACCAAATAAGAAGGCTTCCTGGCTATCTACCTGCTCTTCTTCTGACAAACTGCTTTCAAAACCCATATAATAGCGATTTTCAGCTTGATTTTCAAAAGCGGTCAAGTCTTGAACAACAATAACTAAATACTTACTAAAATAAAAAGTCACATGGTCTGGCAGATGCCCCAGGGTCACATTTTGGGGTAAGACTTGAGCAACTTCCATCTCCTTTTCATCAAAGGTGAGGGTTTGACCAGCTTGATACTGGACTCCCTTACTATAAATGGCCACCTGGTCAGCTGCCAACTCCAGTTTTTGACTAGTCATTTTCTCATATGTAGCTCTATCCAAAATATAGCCTACACCTACTTGATTAGAAAAATCCATCCATGACTCTTTTTCCGTCAAAAATCTTACTTGCTGATTTGTCACCTCAGAAAAATAGGCTTGCTGATAGGGATAGACTACCTTACTTTCCACAGGAATCCCCGCCTTTTCTGCAATAGCACCAGCCCATTCCTCTACCTGTGTTTTTGAAATAGTCGATTTCAAGGCAACATCAATCGAATAATCATTTGGATTTTGATTGGCGATATAATCTTTGCCACCGATGTAAATATTGAGTCCTCCAACCATGGTCACCAAGAACATACTGGAGAGGATGGTAATGGTCGCAAGGCCCAGAGCATTTTTCCGCATACGGAAAATCAAGTTGGATACAGAAATGAAATTATCTGGCTTATAATAATAAGTCTGACGGTTCTTTAGCCAGTTTAATAGACTGATAACACCTGCGTGGAAGAGCAGGTAAGTCCCAAAGATAACCAGAAGAGTTGCTCCAAAGAAACTTGGAATAGCCTGCATAGGACTGGTCACTAGTTGGGCAATGGCATAGCCTGCCACCAATAAGATAAGGGCTAAGAAGGTCTGCAGCCATAGGAAGCCAGTTTTCTTATCCCCACGCTTCTTGCCCTGAACCAGTTTGAGAGAGTCAGTCAAGCCCAGCTTTCCGATATTAAAAAGGCTGACCAAGGCAAAAATCCCAAAGAGATAGATAAGTACAGTGACTAGACTTTTCAACTGGAAGGTTGAAGCCAGGACCACAGGCATCTGCATGGCTTTCAGCAAGAGCGCATAGAAGAGTTTATCTAGAGCCAGTCCCAAGAGCAAGCCAGCTAGAATGGTACCGACTGAAAAGACCAGATTTTCTAGAAAAGTCATCAAGAAGAGATGTTTTTTCTCCAGACCAAGAATGCTATAGACACCGAACTCTTTTGACCGCTGCTTCATAACAAAACTATTGGCATAGAAGACCATGATGGCAACGGCCAGCATGACCACAATCATACCGAAGCCCAGCACTTGAATCACTCCATTGGCCCCCTTGACCTGACCTAAATCAGGATGAAAGGCAAGCGAGGCAAAAATATAGGCAATGGCTGTGGACAAAATGGTCATCAGGGCATAGGGAAAATAGAGCCTACGGTTCTTTTTGAGATTGGTCAGAGCCAATCGAACGGTTAGTCCAAACATACTACTCACCTCGATTCGCCATAAGTGTCAAGGTATCTGAAATCAACTGATACATTTCCTGACTGGTTCTCTCACCTCGGTAGATTTGATTGTAGAGGATGCCATCCTTGATGAAGAGAACCCGTTTGGCACGACTAGCTGCTACTGTCGAGTGGGTTACCATCAAAATGGTTTGCCCTTCTTGGTTGATTTTTTCAAAAATATCGAGAAGAGTTGCCGTTGATTTGGAGTCGAGGGCTCCAGTCGGCTCATCTGCCAAAAGAATTTCAGGTCGTGTGATAATCGCACGCGCCACCGCAACCCGCTGCTGCTGACCACCCGAAATCTCGTAGGGCATCTTGTCTTGCAAGGTCGCAATTCCCAGGCTATTGAGCGTATGAATGAGTCGCTTGTTCATCTCATCAATCGGATAGCGAGACAAAACCAGAGGCAAGAGCACATTGTCCTTGACAGAGAGGGTATCCAAGAGATTGAAATCTTGGAAGACAAAGCCCAATTTTTCCCGACGAAAGGCTGCCGCTTCCTTGCTCTTGATAGACTGGGTATCCAATCCGTTAAGCAAGACCTTGCCCTGCGTTGGCTTATCAAGGGTTGCCAAAATATTGAGCAAGGTGGATTTTCCAGAACCAGACTCACCCATAATAGCGACATATTCACCCTTTTCCACTGTAAAATGAATATCCTTCAAAGCCTCAACCTGTCCCGCCTTAAAGAGAGAACTGTATATCTTTTGAACGTGTTGAACATCTAAAACTGACATAACTTGACTCCTTTTCTTTTTCTACCTTCATTCTACACGGTCCCAAGATAAACTACCATAGCCTTAACTTTCATTTACGTGACAGTTTTGTAAGATTAATCAAAAATCAACTCCACTTCTTTGATACCGATTCGCACCTCTGTTCCCCGCCCCACTTTTGATTTTAGCTTTAGGGAATAGCCCAGCTCCGCAGCAATTTTCCGTGAGAGATAGAGCCCCAGACCCGAAGATTGCTGGGTTCTGCGGCCATTGAAACCTGAGAAACCACGCTCAAAGACCCGTTCCAAGTCACTCTCTGCAATCCCAATTCCCGTATCGCGAATGACCAAATCATCCCCATCCAAAACAATCGAAATGGTCCCCTCCTGACAATACTTGAGGGCATTAGATAAAATTTGCTCTATTAAGAGGCCCAGCCAGCGTTTGTCTGTCTTTACGCTCCTATCCAGCTGACCCAGATCCAGGCTGGTATTGACCTGAATGAAAAAGAGGGAATACTTTCTTACTAGATTTCTGACCAGTTCATCCAAATTGACTGATTCGATAACCAAATCATCATGGAAGGATTGTAGACGGAGATAGTTCAAGACCAGACCTGTGTATTGCTCAATCTTGAAGAGTTCTGATTCCAGTTGGTGACGGACTGGACTACTATCTACTTCCTTGACCAAGAGCTGACTGGCTGCAATAGGCGTTTTCATCTGGTGGGCCCAGAGGGTGTAGTAGTCGTCTAATTCTGTCTGTTCCTGTCTCTGTTTTTCTAGGATTTTCTTGTTCTGAACTTCTAGCCATTCCACTTTTTCCTGCAACAAACGCTCACTGGCTGTCCCAGTAGCCACTTTCTGACCACGCCAGATTTTTCCAAAGCGGGAAAATTCCCTGACAAAATCCCAGAGGAGGGCGAGAATCCAGCAGATAGTGAGCAGGGTGAGGGCGTAGAAAACCAAGTTTCTTTTGATGTCAAAGAGGCTACTATAAGCCAGAATAGCCACAGCAAAAATGGCGTAGGCTATCAGAAAAATCAAGCGATGACCAAGCCATGATGTCAAAAATCCTGGTACTAATGAGCCAAAATCATCCTTATTCATGTGTCCACACCAGGCCGTAGCCTACTCCTTTCTTGGTCGCAATCACATCTGGCAGACCCAGTTCTGCCAATTTCTTACGCAGGCGAGCAATGTTAACCGACAAAGTATTGTCATCCACAAAAATATCACTGTTCCAGAGTTCTCTCATCAGCTCCTCACGGCTGACCACTTCCTTGCCATGTTCAAAAAGCACCCGTAAAATCTGAAATTCATTTCGCGTCAGCTCTTCCACAACCTGTCCATAGGACACCTGCATGGTCTTTAGGTCTAGAGAAATCTCCTCAAACCAGAGTAAACTTTGTTCACCAACAAAGTCATAGGTTCTTCTGAGAAGCCCCTGTATTTTGGCCAGGAGAACTGTCATTTCAAAGGGCTTGGTCACATAGTCATCCGCCCCCATATTGATCGCCATGACAATATCCATGGGCTGATCATGGGAAGACAGAAACATAATGGGCACACGGGATGTCTTGCGAATTTCCTGACACCAGTAATAGCCATTGAAAAAAGGCAGGCCAATATCCAGTAAAATCAAATGGGGCTGAAACTCTTCCATCTGTTCCAAAACCATCTGAAAATCCTTGACCTCTTGCACCTGGTAACCCCAGTTTATCAAATTTTTAGCAACTAGTTGGCTAATCGTTTTATCGTCCTCGATAAGAAGAATTTTCTGCATAACTATCTCCTTTCATATCCCTACCATTTATTATAGCTTACATTGGAACAAATTTGAGTATTTTTATACATTTACACAAGAAGTTGACTAAAAAACCAGGTCATCAGTGGTGCAGATTTGTCATTCCCCACATATTTCGTTATACTAGATAAAAAAGGAAAGGACTGCTATGCCGAATTTATTAACCTATATTGAAGAAACTCAATACGATAATTTTTATGATAAACCTATCAATAAGCTAGATATTCTGGCTCTGACCGAACTTTCCTACCTCCCTTTTGATAATCTGGTCCCCTACTCTTTTACAGAAAATGGTGTACGACTTGATCGGTTGGCAGCGGCCTTTGAAGAGACCTACAAAAATAATTTCCCTCCCTTTTCTATGGTGACCAAAAACCGCCTAGCCTTACTTGGACTTCTAGCCAAATCCAAACGCTTCAAATCTATCAAGGCATTTGGCTTCGTTGACGATTATCAGTTGGAACAGGAAAAGCAGTTTTCAGCAATCAGCTATCGCATTGACCGAAAAACAATTGTGACTTGCTTCAGAGGAACAGACGACACCATTATCGGTTGGAAGGAAGATTTCCACATGACCTATATGGATGAAATTCCTGCCCAACGTGCAGCGAGTGGCTACTTAGAAAAACTTATGATGCAGCAGATGGGCCATTTTTATCTGGCAGGTCATTCGAAAGGCGGAAATTTAGCCCTCTATGCAGCATGCCAGCAAGCTACAGACCAACAGGATAGAATCCTAGCTATCTATCCCTTTGATTCACCTGGATTACACAAAAAACACTTGGAAGCACCTAGTTACCAAGCTATTCACCAACGGATTTTCCCTGTCATTCCCCAGAATTCAATTGTCGGTATGATGTTAGAAACACCAGAAAATGCTCAAATCGTTCAGAGTAATACCCTCGGCATTCTACAACATATCAGTTTTTCTTGGGAGGTTGACGGAAGCGACTTCAAACTAGCCCCTGCCCTGACCAGCGATAGCCTACAAACCGACCAAGCCTTAAAAACTTGGACGGCTAGTTTAACAGACGATGAATTACGAGACTTCTTCGATTTGTTTTTCGGCATCTTCATCAAAGCAGGAATTGAACGTTTTAGCGACATCACGGTAAATCCCCTACAGAAATTACAAGAAATTGATCGACTGAGAAAAGAAGTAGCTCCAGAAGAAGCCGAAATGGTGGACAAACTCATTCGTCTCCTCTTTGATACCCGTTATCAAATCTGGAGGGACAATATTAGCACCTCCATTCCAAGCACTGAAATCTCTCTACCAGATTGGCGGAAATTGTTCCAAAGAACTACACCTGAAAATAAAGAAAACTAGCTCAACCACCTGAGCTAGTTTTCTTTATCAAATCTTCTTAAAAATTGGGATAGTTTTTCTAATCCTTTGATTAGAGTTTCTTGTTCACAGGCAAAACCTAGACGGACATAGCCGTCACGTTCAAATCGATTACCAGGAACTAGGAGAACACCGTATTCCTGCAGAAGCTGCAAGCAAAAATCTTCCATAGGCATATCCACTGCAATCTTGACAAAGCTGGTCGAAACAACTGCTGGACGGATATAGGAAACGAGGGGTTCATTTTCAATCCATTGGTCCAAAATTGCTAGATTTCCTTCTAAAATACGCTGATTTCGTTCTAGAATTTCTTGATAATGGGCCAAAGCTAATTGAGCCACCAGATCGTCAAAGACACCTGCACAAATCATAGTGTAATCCCGATAATCTCTCAACATATCTGTCACTTCAAGATTGGCAGCCACCCAACCAATACGAATACCTGGCAGGGAATAGGTCTTGGATAAGCTATTTACAGCAATTCCTTTATCATAGACCTCTATAATAGATGGCACATCCAGCTCAGAAAAGGAACGATAGACTTCATCCGATAGAATATAAGCTCCAACTTCACCAGCAATTTCCGCCAATTCTTCCAAATAGGCCCTATCCATGACAGCACCAGTTGGATTATTGGCATTGTTGATGCAAATCATCTTAGTGTTAGGACGAATGAGCTGACGTAGTTTTTCCAAGTCTGGCAACCAGCCATTTTCCTCCTCAATCTGCCACAAATCCACTTCTGCTCCCAAGGACTTTGGAATATCGTAGAGTTGTTGGTAGGTCGGATAAAGGGAAATGACATGGTCTCCTGGTTCAATCAAACTATAAAGAACTAACAAGTTGGCCCCTGTTGCCCCGTTGGTCTGGAGAATTTGTTCTGGCTTGACGCCTGTATAGAGTTGACTAACTGATTTTTTAAATGCTGGCGAACCTTCTATCCAGCCATAGTTGAGCTTGGTGCCCTGCAATTTCTCATAAAAATCCTCAGAATTGGTGCCCGACAAGGCAAACAATTCCTCCAAAGTCAATGAAGAAATGGACACCCCAGCTATATCATAAATCGCGCTATTTTCATGGACATTCAGCCATTCCTCAACGCCAAAACGTGGTAATTTCATTTTTATTCCAACTTCATTTTTTACTGTTTCTATTGTACCATATTCTCACAAAATCGTATAAATACACAAGCATTCCCAAGTAAAGTACTTTTCTGTAAGAAATAGTTTGTCGCTAATCAAGTTAATTTTTTGAGAGAATACTGATTGTATCATCATTTAGTTTCTATTTTAGTACTTCGACGAGTGAAAAACTCCAGTGGATTGTTTGAACACGCCTTGACTGATTGAAACAGTTAGGGAGTCGTTTTAATCCGCCGCCTCACAATAGTCAGGCTTAGAAGTCTATTTTGGGTTCACCAATACCAATAGCAGATGCCACAAAGAACTTTCACTTCATCCCCGACGTACCAAAAAGGAATATATGATTGCCACACTCTCATATTCTACTCAATAAACATCAAAAGTAGCCTTAAAAACAAAATTAAAGATAGAACCAGGGTTCATCAATGCAAGTTGACAACGGATAATCTGTACCGCCCAATAATGGAGTATATTGAAAAAAAGTCCCAAAATTACGATTTAATTCTGGAACTTTTCCTACCTAACAAATAATCTTTAATCCATTTCAGTTGACTGAATCATTAGATCTTTAGTATTAGCACGACTTGCTGATACAAAAAGGATTTACAGTGTTCTACATCTTTTGTTTTAATTTCGAGAAAATCAGATTTTTTTGATTCTTAACATAAACCAAAACACTAATCATTGCGATACCAACTACTGCGAAAAAAGTCTGTAAGCTCCCTTTATTTTCTCCGGTTTGAGGAAGTCTCTTAGGTTTTGGAACATCATCTGTATTTGTACCATTAATTACCTTATTTTTAGCAGTGTACTCCCGAGATTCCCCTAAGTCAGATGTAGAAACCAAGTCTAATGAACCAGCAGCAACCTCTCGAACATCATCTATCGTCTGGGCTCCAATACTAATCACATTAGTTTTTCCTGTTACACCGGCAACTTGCTCAGACTCTTGACCAACTGGAAGAGTAGGGTCGTCTTGATAAAGGGTATCAAAAGGGATTTCTTTCTCCGTGATAACAGCTTCGGCAAGGTCTGCACTCTGAGCAGCTGCTAACTTCGTACCAACTCTAACAATGCGATCTACTTTGGCAGTGGTAACGACCTCTGTCGTCTGGTCTCCAATACTAATC
Organism: Streptococcus sp. 2018037; assembly: GCF_019754195.1. Lineage (NCBI taxonomy): Bacteria > Bacillati > Bacillota > Bacilli > Lactobacillales > Streptococcaceae > Streptococcus > Streptococcus sp. 2018037. The sequence continues at coordinate 28,962 of NZ_JAIJZQ010000014.1, read as the reverse complement.
ACATTGGTTTTTCCTGTTACACCGGCAACTTGCTCAAACTCTTGACCAACTGGAAGAGTAGGGTCGTCTTGATAAAGAGTATCAAAAGGGATTTCTTTCTCCGTGATAACAGCTTCAGCAAGGGCTGCACTCTGAGCAGCTACCAACTTCGTACCAACTCTAACAATGCGATCTACTTTGGCAGTGGCAACGACCTCTGTCGTCTGGTCTCCAATACTAATCACATTAGTTTTTCCTGTTACACCGGCAACTTGCTCAAACTCTTGACCAACTGGAAGTGTGGGATCGTCTTGATAAAGGGTATCAAAAGGGATTTCTTTCTCCGTAATGACAGCTTCAGCAAGGTCTGCACTCTGAGCAGCTGCCAACTTCGTACCAACTCTAACAATGCGATCTACTTTGGCAGTGGTAACGACCTCTGTCGTCTGGTCTCCAATACTAATCACATTGATTTTTCCTGTTACACCGGCAACTTGCTCAAACTCTTGACCAACTGGAAGTGTGGGATCGTCTTGATAAAGGGTATCAAAAGGGATTTCTTTCTCCGTGATAACAGCTTCGGCAAGGTCTGCACTCTGAGCAGCTGCCAACTTCGTACCAACTCTAACAATGCGATCTACTTTGGCAGTGGTAACGACCTCTGTCGTCTGGTCTCCAATACTAATCACATTGGTTTTTCCTGTTACACTGGCAACTTGCTCAAACTCTTGACCAACTGGAAGTGTGGGATCGTCTTGATAAAGGGTATCAAAAGGGATTTCTTTCTCCGTAATGACAGCTTCAGGAAGGGCTACACTTAGAGAGGTAGGATAGTCTTTCTTATGCACTTTTACAGGAATTTGCAGTACATCATAGCTATTGTCAGAATACAAAACTTGTACAGTTGCAAGATAATCTCCCTCTTTATTCGTATTAACAGTGCCTTTTGGAGTAATATCTTGTATAGTTATAGTATTAGGGAGGTCCTTAGAATTGGTAAGATTATCATTAAAATCTACTTCTTCTCCCTCAAAAATTTCTTCATTAGAAAAAATTGGTTCATAGACATTTGCTTCTGGCAATGTAAAATAATATAAATTAGCTAATTTGGGATCAATGTAACCTGTCTCATTAATGCTTTTCTTGTCCCCCGTTGTAAAGTCATATTGCCCATTCATTAACGGTTCTAAGAAAGATCTGGAACCGTGCCCCGCCACGGATTTACCAACAAATTTTGTGCCAGAAAAATGCCCAACACCATTAGTAATTAAAGTATCATTATCTGTTGCATAATGAATCGATTTTCCTTCATTTGTCAGCTGGTCTCCTATTGCAGCAATAACATTGAGATTGCTAACAAGACCTTTTATTTTTGGGGCATTAAATGTGTAGGATTTTTTTGCCCAATCATAGTTCTTTTGATTAGCATAAATAAAGCCACGTTGCGCAAGATAACCACCTAAAGAATGTCCTGTCAAATACAAATTATTGATTTGTGTGGACTGCTGAAGCTGATCCATCAATCTTTCAATACTATTTGCCTGTTTGGGATTTGTTGCAAAGAAAATACTAAGATCATCATCCACATCGGAAGTTCCTTTTGTCCCCCTAATTGCAAGGACTTGCACTTCACCAGCATTAATAAATGGATAATTAGAAGTCGTCTCGAACAAAACTGCATCAAATCCATTATTTTCATGGAAAGTTCTTACCATTCGCCAGTATGGAGAGAGTTCCTTATGCATCATAGCATACTCTTGTCTACCATCATAAAGAGTATCAAGTGGCTGTAGTGGATCTAGTACCTTTCTTATATAATCATCGTCTCTATAAGCCAATTCCATAAACATGGCCATCTCTCTAGACGTAACATCCCATTTCAAGGGATCTGTCAATTGAGGATGGGAATCAGTAACCGTCCGCTCCGTGCCATCTGAAAAACCATCACCATCACTGTCTTTAAGAAATGGATGACTATAATAACCGAAATAAGTAGTTTTGTCTTTCTCATAGGTATAGATTTCTTCTTTATTTGCTAAACCATCACCATCATTATCATTATCTGGCAGAATATCACTACCAAGTAAAAGAGAGTCTACTTGACGATTTTCTAATGTGATTTTCCCTTCTGAAATCTTTATTGCATTTTCCAAGGTAAGTACTTGTTTTATAATTTCAGCACTAATGTTCCAACCACTACTAATGTCTACTGTCACAAGACTTGTTAATATGAGCGCTGAATATAATTTAATTTTATTTTTTTTCACTTTTTTTCCTCATTAATTCCTCTTATGCTAAGTCGCAACTGCACAAGATAAGTTATCAATACACAACTGATTATATCACAGCACTTTATGAAAAGCTAACATTATCACAAATCAAGCGTGCCATTCCAACAAAAAATACATGTATTTATTATATAGGTCTATAATTTCTTCAGAGTGTTTTTATGATATTTACAATTTTCTAAGAATAGCATCTCACCCCCAAGGAATTGAGTCTTATTTTACAGTAAAAATGAGGTTATTTCTCCTCAACAAGCTACCTATCCAACATCTTTTTCACCATTTAACTAAGTTATTTTTTATTACCAAAAACCTTTATATAAAAGCAAAAATTCTTGTTCATTCAAGCCAACTCTTTCAATCTCCGCAGAAGAGGGTGTGACATCAAAATACCCTCCAAGTTTGTTTTTTCTAACAGTATACTGGAGAAGGGAGTGATTGGATAGATACCTCGTTATTTGGGTGATTATTCGTACAACAAACCACCTCCAAGAATAAATCTCGGAGGTTGTTTTATATATTTAAAAGTGGAGATTATGGGTTCTTAAACCTAATTATTCTTCACCTTTTTTACGACGCTTACCTGCAAGGGCAAGTGTTGCAATCAACATGCCTACACCAAGAGCTGAAACTGCAACAGTGCTTGTTTCACCTGTATTTGGTAGTTGAGCTGTCGTAGATTTCGTTGACTTAGTTTCGGTTGATTTAGGTGTTACTATCACACCAGCATTTGGTACTTTTGGATCGGTACCTTTTTCTTTTTCGACTTCATCTGAAATACCGTCGTTATCATCATCCTTATCGGTCACATCTGGCATACCATCGCCATCTGTATCGCGTTGGATTGTAACTGGAACGTCAATTACTTTAGATTCGCCATCTGTTGTAACAGTAACTGGGATAGTGATCTTACGTTCTTCTTCGTCTTTGCCCCAATCGTCCACTTTTGGTGTACCTACAAGGTTACCATTGCCATCTACTGATACGCCGTTGACTGGAGCAGATGGGGTGATTACTGTCTTAGGTGATTCTGGTTTGACAACTTGGGTACCATCTGGAACCGGTTGGCCTTCAAGAACATCTTTAGGCGTTACGGTTACACCAGCGTTCGGAACTTTTGGATCAGTACCTTTTTCTTTTTCGACTTCATCTGAGATGCCATCGTTGTCATCGTCAGTATCAGTCACATCTGGCATACCATCACCATCTGTATCGCGTTGAATGGTGACTGGTACATTAACTACTTTAGATTCGCCATCTGTTGTAACAGTAACTGGGATAGTGATCTTACGTTCTTCTTCGTCTTTGCCCCAATCGTCCACTTTTGGTGTACCTACAAGGTTACCATTGCCATCTACTGATACGCCGTTGACTGGAGCAGATGGGGTGATTACTGTCTTAGGTGATTCTGGTTTGACAACTTGGGTACCATCTGGAACCGGTTGGCCTTCAAGAACATCTTTAGGCGTTACGGTTACACCAGCGTTCGGAACTTTTGGATCAGTACCTTTTTCTTTTTCGACTTCATCTGAGATGCCATCGTTGTCATCGTCAGTATCAGTCACATCTGGCATACCATCACCATCTGTATCGCGTTGAATGGTGACTGGTACATTAACTACTTTAGATTCGCCATCTGTTGTAACAGTGACTGGGATAGTAATCTTACGTTCTTCTTCATCTTTGCCCCAATCGTCTACTTTTGGTGTACCTACAAGGTTACCATTGCCATCTACTGATACACCATTGACTGGAGTAGATGGAGTGATTACTGTCTTAGGTGATTCTGGTTTAACAACTTGAGTGCCATCCGGAACTGGTTGACCTTCAAGAACATCTTTAGGCGTTACTGATATGCCCACATTCGGAACTTTTGGATCCGTACCTTTTTCTTTTTCGACTTCATCTGAGATACCATCGTTGTCATCGTCAGTATCAGTCACATCTGGCATACCATCACCATCTGTATCGCGTTGAATGGTGACTGGTACATTAACTACTTTAGATTCGCCATCTGTTGTAACAGTGACTGGGATAATGATTTCACGTTCTTCTTCGTCTTTGCCCCAATCGTCTACTTTTGGTGTACCTACAAGATTACCATTGCCATCTACTGATACACCGTTGACTGGAGCAGATGGGGTGATTACTGTCTTAGGTGATTCTGGTTTGACAACTTGGGTACCATCTGGAACTGGTTGACCTTCAAGAACATCTTTAGGCGTTACTGTCACACCAACGTTCGGTACTTTTGGATCGGTACCTTTTTCTTTTTCGACTTCATCTGAGATGCCATCGTTGTCATCGTCAGTATCAGTCACATCTGGCATACCGTCGCCATCTGTGTCGCGTTGGATCGTAACTGGTACGTCGATTACTTTAGACTCGCCATCTGTTGTAACAGTGACTGGGATAATGATTTCACGTTCTTCTTCGTCTTTGCCCCAATCGTCTACTTTTGGTGTACCTACAAGGTTACCATTGCCATCTACTGATACACCATTGACTGGAGCAGATGGGGTGATTACTGTCTTAGGTGATTCTGGTTTAACAACTTGAGTGCCATCCGGAACTGGTTGACCTTCAAGAACATCTTTAGGCGTTACGGTTACACCTGTATTAGGTTTTGTTGGATCTTTTGGAGCTGGATCTTCTGTATCTAGAATACCATCATTATCATCATCTTTATCGATTACGTCTGGCATACCATCGCCATCTGTATCACGTTGGATTGTAACTGGAACGTCAATTACTTTAGACTCGCCATCTGTGGTAACAGTAACTGGGATAGTGATTTTACGTTCTTCTTCATCTTTACCCCAATCGTCTACTTTTGGTGTGCCTACAAGGTTACCATTGCCATCTACTGATACGCCGTTGACTGGAGCAGATGGGGTGATTACTGTCTTAGGTGATTCTGGTTTGACAACTTGAGTGCCATCCGGAACTGGTTTGCCTTCAAGAACATCTTTAGGCGTTACTGCTATGCCCACATTCGGTACTTTTGGATCGGTACCTTTTTCTTTTTCGACTTCATCTGAGATGCCATCGTTGTCATCATCAGTATCAGTCACATCTGGCATACCGTCGCCATCTGTATCGCGTTGGATGGTGACTGGTACATTAACTACTTTAGATTCGCCATCTGTGGTAACAGTGACTGGGATAGTGATTTCACGTTCTTCTTCGTCTTTGCCCCAATCGTCTACTTTTGGTGTACCTACAAGATTACCATTGCCATCTACTGATACACCGTTGACTGGCTCAGATGGTGTGATTACTGTCTTAGGTGATTCTGGTTTGACAACTTGAGTGCCATCTGGAACTGGTTGACCTTCAAGAACATCTTTAGGCGTTACAGTCACACCAGCGTTCGGTACTTTTGGATCAGTACCTTTTTCTTTTTCGACTTCATCTGAAATACCGTCGTTATCATCATCCTTATCGGTCACATCTGGCATACCATCGCCATCTGTATCGCGTTGAACAGTAATTGTAATGGTTTTGATTACTGGTTTATTGTCTTTGTCGACAATCGGATTACCTTTATCATCCTTAGCTTCAACTGTTACAGTGAAATCACGTTTCTCTTCATCTTTGCCCCAATTTGTAATCTTCTTAGGAGTTCCTGTGACTTCTCCTTTATTTGGATCAAATGTGAGACCATCTGGCAAGCCTGTTACTTTAACTGTTGCCTTTGGATTATCAGATGTTACAGTCACTGGGATTGGTTTAACTGGTTGACCTTCGGTTACTGTAGCATCATCTGCTGTAATAACTGTATTCGTTGCTTTCTTAGGATTTTTATCCTCTGTATCCGGAATACCATCATTATCATCATCCTTATCGGTCACATCTGGCATACCGTCACCATCTGTGTCTAATTGGAACTTAGCTTTCGCATTCTCCACAGTCTTATCTTCATAAGTCACCTTAACTGGTACTTCAATGCTTTCAACTGTCGTGCCATTAGCAACTGTAACTGTTACAACGCCTGTCGTTGGGTTGATCTTTGCAGTATATCCTTCTGGAACTTTGAAATCTGATGGAATTTCATAAGTTGCATTCTTTGGAGCTGCTACTGGTCGACCGCTTGCATCTGTAAATGTAGGTGTTGAGATAGCTGGAGTACCTGGAACGACATTTGTGACTGGATAGTTTGGCTTTGCTTTTACAACATTGCTCAAGGCAGTCGCAAATTTCTCTACTTCTGGAGATCTAACATAGCCATCTAGCTCGGTAGGATCTTGCTTTTCAGCACGAGTAACAACACGATCTCTTGCCGCAAAAGTTTTTCCATCTGGTAAGGTTAGAGTGATATTTCCTGTTTTTGGCTCAGTTGATACAGTGACATTCGCCTCATTTTCCTCCGCCACATAAGTTCCATCTGGCTTTTTCACTAATTTAACAGATTTCCCTTGAACTCCGACAAAGATTTGGTCAACGTCAGATTTTGGAACAAGCTCAACACTTCTGTCACCTTCTTTAAAGTCAGTAATTTCAACTGTACTTACAGTGGCTTTCACAATGACAGTGACTTCTTCCTCTTTGTAGACGTTAGAATCTGTAACAACCCTGACTGTAAATACATAAGTACCGGCTTTAAGTTTAGACAAATCTTCATTCTCATTCTTCAAGAGAACTTTACGGTAACCCTTGCCTTCTGCTACATTAGTTACACCACCTGTATTGACTTCTACTTGGCTTAGAATATCGCTTTCAGTGACACCTTCCCAGTCTTCTTTGATTACAGTACCTTTAACGGCAGTATCCAAAACATAGGTCATGTATTTATTGTTGGAAAGGACATCGGTTACATTGTCCTTATTATCTGTCACTTTCAGTCCGCGAGAATAATAACCAAGTTTGTCTACAGAAGCAGTACCGTATGCGTTTCCGTCTTTGTCTACTGAATAACCTAATGAACTTGGTTGGTTAACTTCGACAGACTTAATACCTTCTGGATCTACTAAGTCAGCGATTTTTACCTTATCCAAACCATCTGGCTTATTAGAGCTATCAACTGTCTTAATTGGTGTCTTATTGAAGATAAAGATGTCGTGCTTATTGGTAGCTGTTGATGGTGTATTTTCTTCTACTGGACCAGCACCCTTCAAGAAACCGTCATCAGTGATGATTTTTCTATCTCCATAACGTTGCTCTTGAGTTAAACGGGTTAGAGTATCATCCCAGTCAGGGTTAGTGGGTGAGGCTGAAGAACGTAAATCATTCTCCGTATCTAGGTAGGTACGAGAAGCGGCAGAGCGTACATATAGGGTGTGATTTGGTCCGTGGGTAATAACTTCAATAACATAATCAGCCGCCCCTACATCTCTCCATGATTCATCATAGAGAATTACGCGGTTAGCACCCGATCCCTTGGAGGGTTTTTCATTCGGTGCAAAAGCATCATTGCCTCTGGACCCAAAATAGTTACTCAATTCCCCCTCAAAGTTGATATAACCGAGTTTGTCTTGATAGTTATATACCGTCAAGTCTGGTGAACCAGAAGTGATTTTAATATCACCCCCACCAGCAGTATTATTAAACTTATCACTAGTAGCAATTACCATATACTGCCAATGCCACTTAGATTTCGAATCATGGGTAATCACCCATTTGACCATATCTAAGCCTTCTGAGTCTTTACCAATATATTGAGATGTAACTGACTTGATACCATATTTCCAATCGGATGGACGATTTAAAACTTCCACAGGGTCCGCAAGGGCTGTTGCACCTAATTGAGCCGTGATGACACCATCTGGACTAAATTTGCGCAATTCCACAGCTAGTGCTTCTACGTTTGTACGAACCGAATCAATCTGTTTATACAACTGTTCAACCGTTGCGGCTGAATTTGCCAGTAATAGGTCAGAGTCTTTAGCTACCAAACGAGCATTTTTTACTGCAGTTTGTAGCAATGAATTATTAGATTCAGTTGTTGCAACCAATCTCTCACCCTGTGAGGCAAGAACTGCCGCTTCAGATGACACTTGGGCTAAAAGATGTTTTACGTCTTCAATAGTTGCTGGCTCTGTAGCTGCCCTTGCTTTAAATTCAGCTGGTACAGCCGATGACGTTGAGATTGCAGTATCAATTGGTAAAGTTGAGGTTGTTACGCTTGCTGTCTCCGCTGCTTGCTTCACAACTTTGAAAACAATTTTTGTACTTCCTCTTTCTACTACTCCAGAATTAATCGTTGCCACTTCATTGGCTGCTAGTTGATACCCTTTCGGTAGCTCGGCTGTCTCAGTCACAACTGCAATCGCAATAGGGTCTTTTGTAGTCAAATCAATTGATTTGGCTACTGTAGCTACAGCAGTACCAGTTTCATCTTGATATTCAACTGTATAGTCAATTTTTGTTGCACGCTCTACCACATCCTTAGAGGACACAGCATCTGTTGCAGTCGTATCTGTTGATGTTATTGCATCAGTGGATGCCTCCGTTTTATCAGTAGATAAACTTATTGTCTCAGCAACAGAATTTGATGGCGCTGTGTCCATCGTCAATGCTGAAACTTCCATACCTCCTGACAAAGCAAGTGATACCCCAAGTAATACACTTGCGGCTCCACAATGATACTTACGAATTGAAAAACGTTGCTTGGCATTGTACCAATCAAATTTTTTCGGTCGTTTTCGTTCCATGTTAACGATCTCCTTCTTTATTAAAAAACATAACCAGAGCAACTGACATTGATACTTCAAACTATTTCTACAGTTTGCCTCACTTTAGGACAGCTTTATAAATTTATAAAAAGATAACTTAAAACTATAATTATTAAATGCCATTCACTACTAGCTTGTTTATTTTATCACCCTATCTTCAAATTTGTCAAGGTTTTATGCGTTTTTTAAAGAAATAAACTTGCTTTTAAAGTGAATATTTTTCCTGTTTTATCTGTATTTTTATTTATTTGAAGACTAATACTATTATTTCACCCAAAAGCCATTCTTTAGAAGCCTTATAGAATAAGCATTCTGAACTTAACAAATATAAAATTTAATATATTTCTAAATGTATATTTTTAAATTTTTTCTAGAATTTTTCAAATTCCCCTTTGATTTGCACATAGCATTACGTGTAAAAAGGGATTCATTTTATAGATACACTATGTTTGCTTTATTTCAAACTTTCAACGCTCCCCCACAGACTGTTTGACGGAAGCTACACTCGTTTCCCGCTTCAATTAAAATTTGAACAAACAAAAATAGCTTAAAATCAACGTTTTTGACGACGTAATTCTAAGCTATTTTCTATATTTTAAGTCTTTTCGCGCAGCCTCAAAGATTAAATAGGATTTGTTGAGCACATTTCCACGGTTTGTGTTTTACACTCCAAATCTGACCTCTATGACTGTTACAAACAAAGTATTTCCAACTACCAGTTAACTTAATAGCATTAACAAAAGCATATGCCTACTTTCATCATTTAATGGATTAAAATTTCCCTAAATTCGTCAAGTCTTTTTTGTCTAGCATGACTTCCTTGTTGTCCCAATGCTCGACGATACGACCATTTTCATCCGAACGGAAGATGTCCGCCGTCACCCACTCAGCTTCACCGTCATTGAGTTTCTGGTGAACATGGACAAAGACAAAATTCCCGTCCTCAATGGCACGCACAATGGTGATTTCCCGCTTGGGATTGCGTTTGAAAAAGTCCTCAAAGAAAGCCGCAAATCCCTCTTTCTCATCAGGCACACCCGGACTGTGCTGGGTGTAAGTAGCTCCCATATAGTTTTCATGAACTTCCTTGATTTCCCCGTCCCGAATGCCACGAAGGTAAAGATTTTTTGCGTTATCTAGTTGATGTGACATGATGTTCTCCTATTTTAACAATCCTTCTCGTTCCAAATATTCCCTCGCCACTTGCTCTGCCGACTTGCCTTCCACATCGACCGCATAGTTCATCTGGGTCATTTCCTCGGTCGAGATTTTGCCTGCCAAGACTCCTAGGACTTGCTCCAACTCAGGATATTTTTCTAAGGTTTCTTTGGACAATAGCGGAGCAGCCTGATAGGGTGGGAAGAGCTGTTTGTCATCTTCTAGGATTTTCAATTTGTAAGTGACTACCTTGCTATCAGTAGAATATGCTTCGATAATCTGCACATTACCACTCTTAATAGCTTCATAACGAAGGGCTGGCTCCATGGTCTTGACATTAAGTTGGAGATTGTATAGATTTTTTAGACCGATATTACCATCTTCGCGGTCATTAAACTCTAAAGAGAAGCCTGCGACAGCTGTCTGTTGCACTTTTGCCAAATCCGAAATCTTTTCAATCCTATTTTTCCGAGCATAATCTTCCGTTACAGCCAAAGCATAGGTATTCTGGAAAGCCATTGGTGCCAGGTAAACCAAGCCATCCTGCTCCAAAATCGCCTCTTTGGCATAAGTGTAAACCTCATCAGAATTAGTAGATAAATCCATTGATGAATTTTTCAAAAGAGTACTTGTAATGGTCCCTGTGTACTCAGGATAAATATCAATAGAACCTGATTTGAGTGCCTCATAAAGGAAGCTAGTCTTTCCGAAATTAGGTTTTATCTCCACCTTGATGTCTGTCTGGTCTTCAATCAACAACTTATACATATTGATGAGAATTTCAGGTTCTGCACCGAGCTTCCCTGCAATGACCAACTGCTTTGTGGAAAAGTTAAGCATGGGAACATAACTAGCTCCAACAGTAAATAAAGTCACCAATAGAGCCAACAAAATTGTCTTGGGTTTCTTATCCTGCAACAGACGAATGCCGTAACCGAAAAGTACTGCAAGGACAGCCGACGATACCGCACCAATCAAAATCAAGGCTGAATCATTGCGGTCAATTCCAAGTAGAATAAAGGAGCCAAGGCCCCCAGCCCCCACCAAGGCCGCCAGAGTCGCCGTTCCGATAATCATAATGGAAGCTGTCCGAATCCCTGACATCAAAATAGGCATGGCAAGAGCTAACTTAAATTTTTTCAACTTCTCCCATTTATTCATACCAAAAGCGGTTGCTGCTTCTTCCAGGGAAGGGTCGATTTCTCCAAGTCCTGTCAATGTCCCCTGCAAGATAGGAAAGATAGCATAAATAACGAGTGCTACTACTGCTGGCAAGGCCCCGATTCCCATAAAAGGAATGAAAAGACCAAGCAAAGCAAGGGATGGAATAGTTTGGAAGATACCTGTTATTTGCAGGCTCCACTCAGTCAAGCGTTTTTTACTAGATAGAATCAGTCCCAAAGGTACTGCAATTGCAATCGCAATAATCAAAGCTAGAAGGGAGATGCGAAGGTGTTCAAAAAGAGCGATTCCCCACTCATCCTTGCGTTCTATAAAGGTTTCAAATAGGTTCATTACATACCTCCTCGAGCTCTGATAAATTCCTTGACAAAATCATTGGCAGGATGATTCCTCAATTCATCAGGACTTCCTAATTGCACAACTTGTCCATCTTGCATGAGACAGATGCGATCCGCCAATTTAACCGCCTCATCCATATCATGGGTAACGAAAACCGTTGTCATCTTGAATTCCTCATGTAATTCCTTAATCAAGTCCTGCAACTGAGCCTTACTGATTGGATCCAGAGCTGAGAAAGGTTCGTCCATGAGTAACACTTTCGGATTTGCAATGATGGCCCGCAGAATGCTAACCCGCTGTTTTTCTCCCCCAGATAAGTCCTTGGGCAAACGATCCAGATAGCTGTCTGGTTCCAAGCCAACCTTGGTCAAGAGCTCTCTCGTCCTCGTCAAGGTTTCTTCCTTACCCAGACCTTTCATTTCAGGAATAAGAGCGATATTTTCAGCTACCGTCATATTTGGAAAAAGGGCTATCTGCTGAAGAACATAACCTGTCTCCAAACGTAATTCACGCAGGTCGAAATCCTTAAGTCGCTTACCTTGAAAAAAAACCTCTCCCTCGGTCTGCTCAATTAGACGGTTAATCAATTTCAGCGTGGTTGTCTTTCCACTACCGCTTGGTCCAATCAAGACAAAGAACTCCCCTTCTTGAATATCAAAGGTCAAATTTTTCAAGATTGGTCCACTAACCTTACAGGTCAGAGATACATTTTGATAATCAATCATCATCTTCTCCTTTTAAAATAGCCATGAGACTCTGACTGTAGCGCTGAATTAATCCTAGCATAATCTCCTGTTCCTCCTGACTGAGTTGAGACAGCGCCTTATTTTCCGCCTCCTCTAAGGGATCCAAAATGCGACTAGCAAATTGTTGCCCCTCCTCTGTCAATTTAATTTTCTTATGTCGCTTATCTGCTAGATTCTCCTCTAAAACTACCAGGCCTCCATCCAAAAATTTCTTTACAGTAGCATTGACAACTTGTTTGCTTGAATAGGTCTTCTTACTGACCCAGTTTTGCGTCACACCTCCGGGATTATAATAAATCCACATGAGAATGGATAAGCATTTTGCATTGAGTCCATGTCCACGAGCATAGTCTTCATAAAGACCGACTTGCTGGTCAAACATACGAGCATAATCCTTACTCCTTTTCTCAACTTCCATCATCCTTCCCCCTCCTCAGTGAGCACAACTACCTTACTAAAAGCCTCTGGTCTACTAGTGTTCAAAACAACAACAATTTTCACAACGACTTCCTCCTGTAATCATGTTAGTCAATATTTTTTACTATTTTACCAAAAAAAGAAAAATAGTCAATCATTTTGACTATTTTGAGACATCAACTACCTTATTATAGATTCCCGTCTTCATCCACTCAAACATATTAAACCCCTGAAATTATCTGCTTTTATACTCTTCGAAAATCAAAATTATCCGTTGTCAACTTGCCTTGATGAACTCCAGTTCTATCTTCGGCTTCGTTTCCTAGGCTACTTTTGATTTTCATTGAGTATTAATTTACACAAAACAAATGATAATCAGATAACAAAACTAGCCTAGAACATTCTAAGCTAGTTTCTTTTTATCCTTCAACTGTTTCTGAGGCAGTTTCGCTTGCTACTTCTGAAACTGTTTCTGATACAGGTTCGATGATGACATCATCAATTGTAAGCTCAATATCTTCAGACACAACTACAGCATCCTCAATATCTTCTTCTGTCAAATCCACTGTCGGAGCTTTAGCAGTTTTTGCCTTGATAGCTTCCAAAATGTCAGCCGTTGACAAGTTTTGTTCCGCAATTTTTTCCTTGATTTGCTCAAAGGTTTCCAAGGATTTTTCCTTACCAGACTTGACCAAATCTTCTACTGTCAATTCACCAGTTTCAAGTTGAGTTTTTACTTCAGTAAATCGTTCAGTCGCTTGTTTGCCTAAATCTTGTGCCTTAGCGACAAAATCAGCATTGATTTCTTCATGGTTTTCTTTATAGTCATTAGCAAAGTTTACGACTTTTTCTTTGACTGTTTTACCAGTTTTACTTGCTAGAAAAGCAGCTGCAGCAGCTCCGCCTGCTGCCCCTAACAAAAGGCTAGTCCACACGCTACTAGATTTTTTTACCATTTTTTTCTCCTTTCTTACCTAAGAGAGATGAGAGAGTTGACAGAGCTGAAAGAGCTCCGCCAGCTTTTACAGTACTTGCTCCAGCAGACTTAGCTTTGACTGTCAAATCACGCGCTGAAGCATTCAAATCAGATACAGAAGTTGACAAGTCAGCTACCGCTACAAAAAGAGGATCAAGGGTCGAAACCTTACCATTTACATCTTCGACTAAGACATTGGTTTTAGCCAAAAGCTCGTTGGTCTGATAGAGAGTCACATTGACATCACTGGTCAAGACCTTAAGCGTTTGCTGGGCTTCATCCGTTACCGTACCCAATTTTTTCAACAACAAAACAATATATACTGCCACCGCCGCGATGGACAAGGCAATAATCAAGACAGAAATTTCAATAATCATATCTTCTCCTTTAGGGTTGATAGAATGAAATAGAAGACTTTCTTCTCCGCAACACAACCATGATAATACCAACGAGGATTAACACCCCAGATAGCCATTGTGAAACACGTATTCCCAAGAACATGAGGCTGTCCGTCCGCAAGCCTTCTATCAAAAGGCGACCACAACCATACCAGACTAGGTAGAAAGCTGTTATTTCTCCCTGTTTAAGGAATTTTGGCCGTCTACGTAACACACAAACCAAGCCAAAGCCTAGCAAATTCCAGAGAGACTCAAACAAGAAGGTTGGTTGACGGTAGGCACCATCAATATACATCTGGTCTCGGATAAAGGCTGGCAGGTAGTTCAAACTTTCTACTGCCTTACCATAGGCCTCTTGGTTAAAGAAATTTCCCCAACGACCGATTGCCTGAGCAATCATGACCGATGGCGCTACAATATCCAAAAAATCCAGGGTATTAATAAAGCGATACTGGGTAAAGAAATAAAGGACAATCGCACCTGTAATCAAACCACCATAGATGGCAATACCACCGTTCCAGATAGCGAAGATAGATAAAATGTTATCCTTGTATTCGCTCCATGAAAAGGCTACATAGTAAATCCGTGCCCCCAGGATAGAAAGCGGAAATGCGATTAGAATAAAATCTAAAATATCGTCCTGACGGATTTTCTTTCGTGGTCCCTCTTTTGTCGCCAGATAAACACCTAGAATCAGACCAAGCAAAATGCAGATTGCATACCAACGAATTTCTAAGGGGCCTAATTTTATCGCAATAGGATCCATATTAAACCTCTTCTCTATTATGTTCAATTAGATTAGACAAGCGTTCTTCGAAGATCTTCGTGGCATCAAACCCCATCTGTTTGGCACGGTAGTTCATGGCTGCTGCTTCAATTACGACAGAAATATTTCGACCGGTTTTTACAGGAATACGTATTTGTGGAATAGCAATTCCTGCTATTTCGATACTATCGCCAGAATTTCCCAAACGGTCAAATACCTTACCTGTTTCAAAATTTTCAAGATAGACAGCTAATTGCACTTCTGATGAATCTTTCACGGCACTAGCACCGTATAGGCTCATGATGTCGATAATGCCGACTCCTCGAATCTCTAATAAGTGGCGCAGAATTTCCGCAGGTTCACCCCAGAGAGTGACATCGTCTTTTGCATAGACATCAACACGGTCATCAGCCACCAATCGGTGTCCTCGTTTAACCAACTCAAGACCAGTCTCACTCTTACCGATACCAGAATCGCCCTGGATAAGCACACCCATACCGTAAATGTCCATCAAGACACCGTGTACACTCGTCCGCTGAGCCAGACGACTATCCAAGTAAGAAGACAATTCTCCCGATAGACGACTGGTTGCTGTCTTGCTTCGACAGATAGCAATTTGTTTTTCTTTTGCAGCCTTGTACATCTCCTCAGGGATTTCCAAACCACGTGCCACTATGACAACAGGGGTTTCTGGCTGGAACATCTGAGAAAGAACCTGATAGCGGTTATGGGCAGTCATGGCCATCAAATAAGACCACTCCTTCATCCCTATCAACTGGATGCGCTCTGGAGCATAGTAATCAAAATAGCCAGTCATTTCCAATCCTGGTCGGGTAATATCTGCCGTCGTAATTTGCTTTTGCAGGAGCTCTTCCGTACTGTAAGCACATTCAATCCGCAGATTATCGACCAAATCTTTCACATAAACGGTCATTTCTTCCCTCACTTTCAGTTTTATTATATTATACCATAAGCTAGGGGTTGGGGGAAAAACAAGTGGCTGATTTGGTAAAAAGAATGAGTTTCTTTCTTTTTCTCACAAAATTAGCAAAACTTCCACAGATTAAATGCACTTCCCTCCCAGTGCTACATATTTCTAACAAATCTGTTATACTTTATATAGATTAATACTTACTATTAAGGAGAAAATCATGGAACCATTGTTTCTCACACCTGTTATGCACGAAAAAATTTGGGGGGGCAATCGCCTAAGAACCAACTACCACTACGACATTCCTAGTGAAAAGACTGGTGAATGCTGGGCTATTTCTGCCCATCCAAATGGCGTAACAACAGTCTCAAACGGTCAATATAAAGGAAGAGGACTGGATGACCTCTATAAGAATGAAAAACATTTATTTGGCAATCCAACAGATGATGTCTTTCCATTATTAACAAAAATCCTTGATGCAGACGATTGGCTCAGCGTCCAAGTCCATCCCGATGATAGCTATGGTTTGGCTCACGAAGGGGAACTGGGCAAAACAGAATGTTGGTATATTTTGGAAGCCGAAGACGGAGCTGAAATCATTTATGGTCACAATGCCCAATCCAAAGAAGAACTCCGTCAGCAAATCGAAGCTGGAGATTGGGACAAGCTGTTGACCCATGTACCCGTCAAAAAAGGTGATTTCTTCTTTGTACCAAGCGGCACCATGCACGCCATCGGTAAGGGAATCCTTATTTTAGAAACCCAACAATCTAGCGATACAACCTACCGTGTCTATGACTTTGACCGCCGTGACGATGCAGGCAACCTCCGTGAACTACACATTGAGAAATCGATTGATGTACTGACCATCGGACCTGTTGCTAACTCAACACCTGCCCACCTCAAAGCGGGCAATCTTGACTCAACACTTCTGGTTGCCAATCCCTTCTTTACCGTATATAAATGGAATATCCAACAAGAAATCAAAATGGAACAGACAGTTCCCTACCTGCTTGTCAGTGTCATCGAAGGGGAAGGTGCCATCCAAGTCGGTGAAACCAGCTACCCACTTCAAAAAGGAAGCCACTTTATCTTACCAGCCGATGTGACAGACTGGACTTTTACAGGACAAATGGACATCATCGCAAGCCACACAAACTAAACATACAAAAAACTTGAGCCTTTAAACTCAAGTTTTTTTGCATTATTCAAACCAAGACTTATTTATCTTTTCCGCTTCTTTTATCTTACGTGGACCTGTTCCATAGCGTTCCGCATCCCTATCTTCCTTATAAGGTAAAAAATAAGCTGCTGCAATATAGAGAGCAATCAGAAGGAGGAAGGATTTGCCTAAGAGGAGGCCTGCAATAAATATCGCGCGTGTTACCCAGGATTCCCAGCCCAATTTATGCGCTATGCCGGCAAGAACCCCAGATACTATCTTCCCCTGCCTCACTTTATATAATTCAATTGACATCTTTTATTCCTTTCACGTAAAAGCCCCCTTGACCTGTTTGTACCTTCAAGAAAAGTAAATCATTGCCAGATTTTTCAAACTGATAGGGACTATTTTTCTTTTTCCGGTTAACCAAGACATGACCTGATTGCGACTCAATCTGCCCCCGAATTCCCTGACCTTTGCCAGTTTGTAAAGTCAAGGGAGCCTGAGCTAGTTGCACATACAAGTGTTGGGGATAACCACCGCAAGTCGTCAAGCGAATATCCTGTTGTTTTTTATCCCTTGAACTGCGGATAGAAATATCTTCAAATGGTAAGTAATCCAAGCGAGCATCTGCCTGACCAAGTTCCAAGTCCAGCACTGACATCCATTCCTGAGGCAAGTTGATTGTCAAACGACAGGCCAAACTACTGTGAAAATAAAGCCCCTTTTTTTCAACATAAAGACGAGGAAGCTTATCTTCTGGTGCATCTTGATTGTAGCAAATCTCCACACTAATCTGATTATTTTTAGACTTAGCCAAAGTTAGACGTCCCTCAGATAATTTTAAAAAGAGTGATTCAATCCCTTCAAAACTATAGGATTGTTTCAATTTGGAGGAAGCAAAGACCTTAAAACTTGGCAAGGTAAAATTCAATTTTACTTTTTCTTCCACAAAAAGAAAGTCTGGTTCTTGATTCATTTCCTTAAAACAGGCACGCGCCTCTTCCTTGGTCAAGACACCTTTTTCATATAACTCAATTAAGCGTTCTTCTCTCTTTTGCGTCATAGACTCACCTCAATTCTACTCTAGTATATCACATTTCTCCACAAAAAAATCAGCCCGAAGACTGATTCTCTATTCTTTCAAAGTAAGTTTTCCCCTACACTTCCCACATCGGTATTTTTTTAGGTCAATGCGGCGCTTGCGCTGGTAGACTTGTCCACAGGACTGACAGGTATACAGCAGGCTTGGCTTGGCAGTTTGTTCCAGTTTGGGAGCATAGCGCAGGCCGTCCACGGCAGCCAGCAGTTCCTTGAAGTCCCTATCTCCATGCCGATAGCCTTTTTTCTCAAAGTAAAGATGGTAATGGCAGAGCTCGTGGCGGACAATCTTCCGAAAGATTTCTAAGCCTTGCTCCTCCAAATGCTTGGGGTTAAAATCCAAATGCCCATCTCTTGGAAAAAAGCGACCACCTGTTGACCGCAGTCGCCTGTTCCAGACAGCCTGATGCCGAAATTCCTTACCGAAGTCTTGCAAGGAAACTTCTTGCACATACCTATTCAGATCCATTTGGTTTCAAAAGGCTAAGACCGATTCGGTTGCGTTTGATGTCCACTTCAACCACCCAGACAGTAACGATTTCCCCAACGGCGAGGACTTCGCTAGGATGAGGCAAGGCTTGTTGGCGTCCATTCTTATCCCGTTTGCGTTTAACCATACGTGAAATGTGGACCAAGCCATCTTCATGGACACCGATGTCCACAAAGGCCCCAAAGTCCACAATATTGCGGACCGTACCTTGCAATTCCTGTCCTACCACCAAGTCCTTGACATCCAAGACATCTTGACGGAGGACTGGTGCCTCAAAGTCATCCCGTAAATCACGACCTGGCTTGAGCAAGTCTGCAATGATGTCCTTCAAGGTTTCCTGACCAACACCGATTTTTTCAGCCGTATCTGCGATAGCCACCTGCTTCAATTTTTCCTGCGCAGCCTCATCTAAGTGGTCAATAGCTAGAAGTTCTAACAGGTTTTCCACAGCCTTGTAAGACTCGGGGTGCACGCCAGTATTGTCCAAAAAGTTAGTCGCATCTGGGATGCGCAAGAAACCAGCTGCCTGCTCAAAGGCCTTGTCACCTAGACGAGGCACCTTTTTAAGCTGCTGGCGAGAGGTCAAGGCTCCATTTTCCTCGCGGTACTTGACGATATTCTCCGAAATGGTCTTGTTGAGACCAGCCACGTGAGCCAAAAGGGCAGGACTGGCCGTATTGACATTGACCCCGACCTGGTTGACCACTGTATCGACCACAAAATCCAGACTTTCAGACAGAGATTTCTGGTTGACATCGTGCTGGTACTGGCCGACACCGATAGACTTGGGATCGATTTTGACCAGCTCTGCCAGAGGGTCTTGCAGACGGCGAGCAATGGAAATGGCAGAGCGTTTTTCCACAGGGAGGTCTGGGAACTCATATCGAGCCAGTTCAGAAGCTGAGTAGACAGAGGCTCCGCTTTCATTGACGATGACGTAAGAAACTTCTGGGAAATCCTTGAGCAAATCAGCGACGAATGCTTCAGATTCACGGCTGGCCGTTCCATTTCCGATAGCAATAATTTCCACTTGGTATTGCCCAATCAAGTCTGCCAAGTCTTTCTTGGCCTGAGCAATTTGTCGCTGACCAGCCGGCTCCACAGGATAGATGACCTGGGTTGTCAAGAGTTTTCCCGTCTGGTCTACAACTGCCAGCTTAGCACCTGTCCGAAAGGCAGGGTCAAAACCAAGGACAACCTTGCCTTTGAGGGGAGATACAAGAAGTAGATTTCGTAGGTTTTTAGAGAAGAGCTGGATTGCTCCTTCTTCTGCTTCTTCCGTCAATTCTGTTCGAATACGACGCTCCATAGCAGGCAAAATTTTCTTCTTGATCGCCTGCTGAATGACATCCTTAATATAGCTATTAGACTGTGGAAAACGCAGTTCGAAGAAACGGATCATTTTATCCACATTGTGTTCAAAAGAAACTTTGAGAACGCCTAATTTCTCTCCACGATTGATGGCCAGGGTCTTATAACCCTGCATTTTTGCCACTTTCTCAGAGAAATCATAGTAAATCTGAAAGACTTCTTTTTCATCTGCTTCTTGATCTTTTAGCTCTGAAGTAAGGCTTGAATTGGTCTGTACTTCATGGTAGACCCAGGCCCGCAGTTTATTGTCTTCTGAGATAGCTTCGACCAAAATATCCACAGCCCCAGCCAAACAAGCCTGGGCAGTGTCAAAACCCTCGCAGATAAAACCAGCAGCCTGTTCTTCCAAATCAGCCACATTCTGCAAAATTAGACGAGCCAGCGGGAACAGCCCCGCCTCACGCGCCACCATTGCCTTGGTCCGACGTTTTTCCTTATATGGTAGGTAGAGTTCTTCCACATCTGCCAACTTTTCCGCTTCCTCGATAGCCTGACGGAGCTGGTCTGTCAATTTACCTTGTTCTTCAATCTTGGCAAGGACGGTAGTCTTACGGTCAGCAAGAGCAGTCAAGGCCTTATCCCGATCGATGATGGACTTGATGACCACCTCGTCCAAGTTCCCCGTCACATCCTTCCGATAACGAGCGATAAAGGGAATGGTATTGCCTTCAGCTGTCAAAGACAGGACAGTATCAATCTGTTTTAAACTAACGCCCAATTCCTGAGCAATTTTCAAATATTTTTCTTCCATAGCTACTATTATAGCATGAAAGCGGTACAAGTGACTCAATAGAAAAAGCACGTAGATAAACTACATGCTCTCAATAGCTAATTAAAATTCAGCCTGATCCGGGTCAAGGCGACCTTTCACTCCTTCTAGTTTATCCAACTTTGCAACTGCTGTCGGACTAATAGCCAAGCCATCAATTTCCAAATTCGCCTTAATATTTCCTGGACTAGTTGATTTCGGGAGAGGGAGAAAGCCTTTATCTAAAGACCAAGCCAATGCTAACTGGGCAACACTACAACCAGCTTCTTTAGCCAAATCGGCTGCTTCTTGGCTTTGGAAAAGGCTTCCTGTACCAAATGGGCTATAGGCCTCCAAGAGAATCCCTTTGGCTTTGCAGTAAGCAACTAATTCTGACTGAGGAGTTCCTGGTGCTAACATAATCTGATTAGCCATCGGGATAATCTCAGCCGTTTCCAGCAAAGCTTCTAGATGATGTTCCATAAAGTTAGAAACTCCAATTACTTTCACTTTTCCAGCACGATAGAGCTCTTCTAATGCCTTCCAAACCTGGGCATTGCGTTCCTTCCAGCCAATGCTGTCGCGACTAGCCTTTGGATTTGGCCAATGGATCAGTAACAAATCCAGATAATCCACCTGAAGTTTTTGCATGGATTCTTCTACTGAAGCAAGGGTATCTTCATAGCCAATCTTATCATTCCAAACCTTAGTTGTTAAAAAAATGTCCTCACGAGCTAGGCCACTATCAGCTATAGCTCGACCAACACTAGCTTCATTGCCATAGATTTGAGCAGTATCAATATGGCGATAACCAGCTTCCAATGCATAAGAAACCGCACCGTACGCCACTTCACCATCGGGTATCTGCCAAGTTCCAAAACCAATTTTAGGAACAGTTACACCATTTGAAAACGTATATCTTGTCATAAAAGACCTCCTATTTCTTCTATCCCCAGTATAAACTAAATTGTCAATCAATACAAAATAATGCGACCTAAAAATAAAAGACACCCGAAAGTGTCTGCTCACATTTATTGTATACTTACTTTTCAAAATTTATTTTCTTGGATAGTTTATCGATAACAACAGCTCCAACTAATAGAGAAAGCAATTCTCCTGCTGCTGTTGTCAACCAAGTTAGAAAGAATGGTAAATCATATAAGACTTTTAATTCTAAAGCAATGGTAAACATAGTTGCCGCAAAAAAGAATGAGAAATAAAAGAAAGCCTTGTTAAATAATCCACCGAATAGATAGTCCTTCTTGTATTTTTCAAACAGAATAACTCCCAAGGTAACGAAGATTAATGTCGAGAACCCACCCACAAAGAGGTCAATCACGCCAAAACCAATCAAGTTGGAAATCATGCAGCCAATGGTCACAGCGATAATATACTTACGATTATAAAAAGCCAAGAAATTGAGCATTTCAGACAAACGAAACTGAACAGCCCCGAAGGAAATAGCATTCAATGGCGGTGTTAAGGTAAGAGCGACATAAATCGCCGCAACAAGAGCAATTTCTGCCATATCTCTGGCAGTCCATTTAGATGTATTCATAAAATTCTCCTTTAGCGAAAAAGCTTAAAATATGCTTGGGTAAAGTGAGCAAGCCCCAAGGGTCATTGAATTTGTCAACAACGTTGATTAGTATAGCATATTTTTCCTAAAAATGATAGACTAGTCCTATGAAAAAACTATTTTATCAACTCATCAATAACGAAGTTATTCTCTATTTGATTGCAGGTGTGGCAGCAACCCTTGTTTATATGATTACCCGTATGGGACTCTTTCTGTTCATCCCATCCATTCTGCTAGTAACTCTTTTAGCCAATGCAGTAGCTATCCTCTTTGCCTTTTGGACAAATGATCGCTTTGTATTTAAGCAAGTAAGGCAAGGCTGGGTCCATCGCCTCATCAAATTCACTACCGCTCGAATTGTCACTCTTGTTTTGGATATGGCTTTAGCCTATATACTCGTAGCTGCCTATCCACAATTGATTGGACAATTTGTACATAACAACATCAACCTGGTCAATGCCATTGCGACACTTTTCTCACAAGTCTTAGTTATTGTCCTAAACTACGTTTTAAGTAAATTATTTGTATTTAAAGATAAGAAATGAGGTTGGGCAAAAAGACCAACCTCATTTCTCAGAGTTCGTGTCAACATCTCAGCGCAGTGGTTGATTGGCAGATTTGTTCGCGTTTCACACTCCAAATCTGACCATTACGACTGTTGCGAACAAAGTTCGCTTCATCTCCAACCTCCAAAGGTTCCCCGAACCTTTGGAGCTATGCGGGGGTGGGAGTGAAACAGTCTGGGAATAGACTGTTTCAGCTCAACAACTAGAAATAAAGACTTGTTGACGAACTCATTTTTGAAAAATAGAGTTCTTTCTCACTCCCATTCTTTATCTATCGCTGTAAATCTTGCCTTGAGCCTATTCAAGATAGAAACAATATCCCCATCTCTGGCATGAAACTCTTCTACCTGCATACTTTGAACCGTAGCATTAATCATTGCACCAACGATGAGTACCTGAGCCATAAAAATAAACCAAAGCATAAAAACAAGAAAGACGACAGCTGTTACTATTCTAAAATCCAGCAACTTATTGGCATAATTATCAACATAAATCGAAAATAACTTTCCAATAGAAGTCATCGTCAACAGAACAAACAAGGTTCCTGGAAAAACATATCGAACTTTTTTTATCCGAACATTTGGCAAAAAGAAATAAAGCATAACCAAGGCGGCAAACAGAGCCATTAAACCTACTAACTGTGTTTGACTAAGAAGTCCCTTCAGCCAGGCGTCTTCAATAGGAACCAGCTTATTAATATAAGAAAAAACTGCCTGCCCGAAAGTCAAAAGCGTAATACTTAAGAGGATAATTACCTGCAGACCAATTCCTAAAAATATGCCAATCAAGTGCCCAATAATAAAATCACGGTGTTCATTGATGCCATAAGCCTTATTAAAGGCCTTCTGCAAAATAGTCATACTACGTGACAGGGTCCAAAGAGTGGTCAGAATTGAAATCCCTAACCATGATGACGACGGCTTTGTTAATACAGAAGTGATAAAAGATGAAACCGAAGGATAGAGCTTGTCTGGCACAAATTCAGCTACAACCGATAGAATCATATCCACATCAAATGGATAATAGGGCAGTAAATTCGCAAGAGTTAGAAGAATAGGGAAAATAGAAATTAACAAATAGTAAGCTACTGCAACACTTGTTACATCGCTATCAGCAGAACGATAAAAAGAAAAGAAGGTTGAGCAGAATGTTTTCAAACCTTCAACTATTTTGGTTTTCTTCATTCTCTCCTCCTTCCTCATTCACCTATTATTCACGACCTCTCCGAGAATTAATAGGTCCCTTCTTCACCTTGACTCGTCAAAATAACTGGACCATCCTTAGTAATGACAAACTGATGCTCATATTGGCAAGATAAGCCACCATCAAGTGTTTTGTGAGCCCAACCAGTCTTCATATCCGTATCGATTTCCCAAGTCCCTGTATTAATCATAGGCTCGATAGTCAAAACCATGCCCTCACGCAAACGGAGTCCACGCCCTTTAGTTCCATAGTGAGGAACCATCGGCTCTTCATGGAAGGTTGGTCCAACGCCGTGACCCACCAAGTCACGAACAACACCGTAGCCCAAACCTTCTGCATATTCTTGAATGGCTGCACCAATATCACCGATACGATTACCAACAACGGCTTGCTCGATACCACGATACAAACATTCCTTGGTCACGTCCATCAAGTTTTGAACTTCCTCAGAGACCTGACCAACCGCATAAGCCCAGCAGGAATCCGCACAACCACCACGATAGGTCTGGGTGATTTTCTTCATAGCCTTGACATCATTAAAATTGAGCTTAGAAACATCAACTACCGCTTTGTCTAAGGGCTCACTCAAAACCATATCGACCTTCAGCAAATCACCTTCTTTAAGTTTGTAATGACGCGGAAAGGCATGAGCGACCTCGTCATTTAATCCACAACAAGTTGCATAAGGATAATCCATCAATTCTCCATCAACACCAATTTGGAGTGGCAAAACATTCTTTTCCTTACACGTTTTACGGACATATTCCTCTACTTCCCACATGTCCACGCCTGGCTTGATAATCTCTCGCAAACCAATATGAATACCAGCCAGAACATCTCCAGCACGGTTCATTGCATCAATTTCTCGTTGTGATTTAATGGTAATCATTCATTCTCCTCATACATTTCTAATTTAAAATCTGTCTTCTTCAAGCTAAATTTTAGATAATTTCTTGTTTTATGGCTATAGCGGTCACTTCCACGATACTGCGCAACCTGTACCAAACCAGCTTTTTTCGCCACCATCTGACTGGCCACATTTTCCTCATGTGTGACAATAATCAGCTCCCTCAGACCAAACTCATAAAAAGCTAGATAGACTAAAGTCCGCACTGCTTCCGTCATCAAACCTCTTCTCCAGTAGTCTTTTTTTAGGAAATAGCTGAGCTCCGCAGAAAGTTGACGTTCATCTATCTTTTCAAAGCAAAGCGCACCAATCATCCTCTCCGAATGCTTATCAACTAAGGCCCAGTTTCCCAATGGTGAACGCATAAATTTTTCAACCATTGTCGAAAAAGCAATATTTCTGTCCTCCAAAGCTGGAAAGATAAAAGGAAGATTTTCGGGATTTGATACAATTTCATAGAAACTTTCTCCATCTTCAAAAGAAAATGGTCGTAAATACAAACGGTCCGTTTCAAAGCAAGCAAACTTCGCTAGTCTTGTCCAAAGTGTCATAGTGTACCCAAGGGGCTGAGAATTACTCCCAGCCCCAGATTGTTTCGTTTTTTAAATCGATTACGTTTTGAGAAACTAGTTCTCAATTAGACTCTCTAATCCTCAATCAATTGAATATCTGCACCTAATTCTGTCAGCTTATCAATAATATTTGAGTAACCACGTAGAATAAACTCAATGTTTGTAATTTCTGTACGCCCTTGAGCCATTAAACCAGCGATAACCATTGCGGCTCCCGCACGCAAATCAGTAGCTTTAACAGATGTACCAGTCAGTTGATTTGGACCTTCAAAGGCAATATGGTTGTTACGAGTAGAGATTTTTGCTCCAAGATTTGCAAGCTCCTGCACATGACCAACACGTTTTTCATAAATCGTATCAACAATCGTACCAGTACCTTCTGCCTTAAGCAGTAAAGGTGTAATGGGTTGCTGCAAGTCTGTCGCAAAACCTGGATAAGGTGAAGTTTTCACACTTACCGCCTTCAATTTCTCTTGCTTTTCAACAAAAATACTATCTTCAGAAATGGTCATGCGAACACCCATTTCTTCCAACTTAGCGATATAACTCTCTAAGTGTTCATAAAGGACATTATCAATGCGAATACCTTCACCAACAGCAGCAGCAAGGGCAATATAAGTCCCTGCTTCAATACGGTCTGGAATCACTTGATGACGTGTTCCTTTTAGACTGTCCACACCATCAACGGTGATAATATCTGTACCCGCACCACGGATACGTGCCCCCATATTGTTAAGCAACGTTGCTACATCAATAATTTCAGGTTCACGCGCCGCATTTTCAATTACTGTACGGCCTTCTGCTTTGACGGCTGCTAAAATAGTATTAACCGTCGCACCAACGCTGACAACATCCATGAAGATATGTGCCCCTTGAATACGCTGACCATTAGTTGCCAAGCGCATATAGTCACCTTCATAGGTTGTCTCAGCTCCCATTGCCGCGAATGCTTTCAAGTGCAAATCAATCGGACGCGGTCCCAAATCACAACCACCTGGCAAACCAACGACAGCTTGACCAAAGCGACCAAGGAGGGATCCGTAAAAATAGTAGGATGCACGCAAGCTATTAATTTTGCCAAACGGCATAGGCATGTCTTTTACACCACGAGGGTCAATCTCAAGCGTCTCACCATCACGCTTGACCGTCGCGCCCATTGTTTTCATAATATCAACTAAGCTATCTACATCCGAGATTGCAGGTACTCCGTCCAGAGTAACAATCCCGTCTGCAAGAATAATGGCCGGAATAAGAGCAACAACTGAGTTTTTTGCACCACTAACGGTAACCGACCCTTTCAGTGTTTTTCCACCATTAATTACAATTTTTCTCATACTAACATTCACTTTCTTAATTTGCCTAAAAAGGCATACGTTTCATTCTATCATAAAGTCTTGGAAAAAGCTAGTTATATAGCATGCAAAAGGACCGAGCCAATGAGCTCAGTCCTTCATATTTATATACTATTAGTGAATCTCTTTTCATCATTTATGAAAAATTCTCTGAATTTGATCCCTTGCATCCACGAGATACAGCTCCAGCTCTTCTCTCGTTAAATAAGGTACTCTCCCATAGAAGATAGGGTCAATGACTTGAGCACCGTTGCTGTTGAAAAGCCATTCTGAAGTCAAGCTTTTCATCGCTTGATCAATGTGTAAAGCTTTCTTTTCTAGGATGTGCAAAGACAATTAACGCTTTCATAAACTTCTCACTAAATGGACAACTATTTCATTACAAAACCGCAGTTTTCAAGGCTTCCACCTTGTCCAATTTCTCCCATGGGAGATCAATATCGGTACGTCCCATGTGTCCATAGGCTGCAGTTTGCTTGTAAATCGGACGTTTGAGATCTAACATTTGAATAATTCCCGCTGGGCGCAAATCGAAAATCTGACGAACAGCTGCTTCTAATTTACTCTCAGCCACTGTACTTGTACCAAATGTATCGATGCGAACTGAAACTGGTTGAGCAACACCGATAGCGTAAGCCAATTGAACTTCAGCCTTTTTAGCCAAACCAGCTGCTACGATATTTTTTGCGATATAACGCGCCGCATAAGAGGCAGAACGGTCCACTTTGGTCGCATCCTTACCAGAGAAGGCACCGCCACCATGACGAGAATAACCACCATAAGTATCAACGATAATCTTACGACCTGTCAAACCAGAGTCCCCTTGAGGTCCACCAATAACAAAGCGACCAGTTGGGTTGATAAAGTAGTTGGTTTGATCATCCAAATATTGAGCTGGAATGATTTCCTTGATTACACGTTCAATGACATCCTGACGAATTTGCTCCTGACTAACTTCTGGATCATGCTGTGTCGAAATAACGACTGTATCCACACGAACAGGTTGATTGTCTTCATCGTATTCAACCGTTACCTGTGACTTAGCATCTGGACGGAGATAAGCAATTTCACCAGATTTTCTCAACTCGGCCAAACGACGCACCAATTTGTGACTAAGTGAAATTGGCAACGGCATAAGTTCAGGCGTTTCATCTACTGCAAAACCAAACATGAGCCCCTGGTCACCTGCACCAATCAAATCCAATGGATCTTGACTAGCATCTTGACGAGTTTCCAAAGCTTCATTGACGCCTTGGGCAATATCTGGCGATTGCTCTACAAGTGACGGATGAACCCCAACCGACTCAGCTGAAAAACCATACTCACCTTTTGTATAGCCAATCTCCGCAATCGTATCACGTACCACACGGTTAATATCTACATAGGCAGTGGTTGAAATCTCTCCAAACACATGAACACTACCTGTATAAACAGCCGTCTCTGCCGCTACGTGCGCATCTGGATCCTCTGCTAAAATAGCATCCAAAATGGCATCTGAAATCTGGTCTGCAATCTTATCCGGATGACCCTCCGAAACAGATTCAGACGTAAACAACTTACGTTCTGACATAAAAATGTCCCCCTTAAAATAGAATATATGCTAGAAACCTAGCGGGTTACTAAGGTTACAAAGAACTAGTCTCCGACTAGTTCTTTGCGAAAGACACCTGTCTTGAACAAAGGAAAATTTCCAGATACTCAACGAGAAAGACAATACCAGACTGTATGAAATTAGCCTTATTTGAAGAAAATGGTAACTGAAGTGTAGTAAAGTTTTTACGCTTACTATTCAATGTTACCAGCTTCTTTAATTGTGTTTCAAGTGTTTCTGCAAATATTAACTAGTCTATAAACTACCTTTTCGGGACTTAATAACGTTTCTAGTATAGCATAGATTGACCGACTATCCTAGCATTTTCTTAAAAATAAAGAGGAGGCTGGGCAAAAACTAGCCAGTAAATAAAAAACACAGACAGATTGAGCTGCTTCTGATGAAATCCAGCTGAACTGCCTGTGTTTTTCTTTCTGTTTCTACTCTTTTGGGCTAATTTCTTAGCCAA
>NZ_JAIJZQ010000013.1:0-57344 GCF_019754195.1 Streptococcus sp. 2018037 | reverse complement strand
TTTAAGACTTTAAATGGGGTAATCGATAAACTTCAAGAGATTATTCAAACCTTAACTGTTTATCAACTCAAATCAATTGTACATAGAGATTGGATATCGGCTATTTTTGATTTTAATTGAGTATTACCAGGTATCTACTCGCTGTCTCCCTACACACCAGAAGAACGGGTTGCCAGAGATTATTTGATAGCGGACCAACCAGCTACTATCCTCAACGTCCTTGATGCAACAAACTTGGAGCGAAATCTCTATCTGACCTTGCAGTTATTAGAAATGGGCTTTCCTATTGTTATCGCCCTCAATATGACAGACGCCCTGAAAAGTCAAGGTCGCTCAATAAACAGCGACCAGCTCTCCTATCAACTGGGAGTTCCTGTACAGCCTATCAGTGCACTAAAAAAGCTAGGTATATCCCAGCTCCTCCATGAAGTAGAAAAAATTACCAATCAGCAAGCCGAGCCAATCTATCCTCAGTATGATAAGCAATTTGAAGCCGGTCTCGCCCAAGTTATTGACCTATTATCGGATTCCATCCCAAATCATCAAAAACGCTTCTACGCCATTAAGCTACTCGAACAAGATCAAGTCATTCTAGATCAATTGCAACTCAATGCACAAGACATGCTTGATTTGACCGAAATCATTGCCATTTTGGAAAAAATTTACGCAGACGATATGGAAGCCATTATCGTCAATCAACGCTACCAATTTATCGAGAAAATCACAGAACTGGTCACAAAAGACAGCGATAAGGCTTTTAACCTGTCTGATAACATAGACCGACTTGTTACCAATCGTTTTCTTGCCCTCCCTATCTTTGCGGCAGTCATGTGGCTGACCTACTTCCTGTCTATTCAAACGGTTGGCACAATGGGGACAGACTGGGTAAATGATGTCCTCTTCGGAGAGCTTGTTCCAGGCCTTATTCAGGAAAATCTAGATCGATTTGAAATCGCTGGCTGGCTACAATCTCTGGTCCTTGATGGCATTATTGCAGGATGCGGAGCCATTCTCGGTTTTGTACCACAAATTTTCGTCCTCTTCGTCTGCTTGGGAATCTTGGAAGACATCGGCTATATGAGCCGAGTCGCCTTTGTCATGGATAGGATTTTTAGACGTTTTGGTCTATCAGGTAAATCCTTTATTCCCATGTTGATTTCCACAGGCTGTGGCGTTCCTGGAGTCATGGCAAGTCGGACTATTGAAAATGAACAGGACCGAAAAATCACCATTATGACAGCAACCTTCATGCCCTGTTCTGCCAAACTTCCTATCATTTCGCTGGTAGCCGGTGCTTTCTTTCCTGACAATCCTTGGATTGCTCCAAGCGCCTATTTTGTCGGTATGGCCGCCATCGTCCTATCCGGAATGGCACTAAAAAAGACCAAGCAGCTCGGTGGAGTCGCAAGCCCCTTTATCATGGAATTACCATCTTATCACTTACCGAAACTCAGTACGGTTCTCCGGTATGCATTCGATAAGGCACTTAGTTTTATCAAACGAGCTGGTACCATTATATTTGTGACCAACATCATTATTTGGTTCAGCAGTTCCTATAATTGGTCCTTACAAATGGTAGAAACAGATGAGAGTATCTTAGCCTCCATTGGACGCAGTTTTTCTCTCCTCTTTGCCCCACTTGGTTTTAGAAATTGGCGAGCAACTGTTGCAGCCATTACAGGTCTCTTAGCCAAGGAAACCGTCATTGCCACCTTTGGTATCCTCTATAAATTAGGAGAAACAACCGAAGAAAATCCCGAACTCTGGGGGCTTTTACAACAAGACTATACAGCATTGTCAGCCTATTCCTTCCTAGTATTCAATCTCCTCTGTGCCCCTTGTTTTGCGGCTATTGGTGCCATTCACCGTGAAATGGGAGAAGCCAAATGGACATGGATTGCTATCGGTTTCCAAACAGGTTTAGCCTATGCAAGTAGTTTGGTTATCTATCAGCTTGGTCTTGTACTTATCTACGGACAATTACCAACCGTCTGGACATTTATCGCTATCTTTCTAATTATCACAGCCATCTACAGCCTAGTGAAAAAACCAGCCAATACTCTTCCAATCGTCACGCTAAAAACATTAGAAAAAGGAGAATATTAATGCCCACACTTATCCTCTTTCTCATCATCGTCATCTTATTTTCTCTTGCTATTCGCAGTCTCATCAAAGGAAATGGATCCTGCGGAGATTGTTCCTGCGACTGTACTATTAAGCAAGAGATGAACGAATCTTCTCACCATAAACATCCATAACAAAAAGGTCTGCCTCATTATTGTGTAGACCTTTTTACATGTAGCTTGTCTATTAAATTTTTAAGTAGCGGTTCATGGAAATGACTGAGCCCAAGGAACCAATAATAATACCAATTACAAAAAGTGCGCCAATCATTCCTGGAACAAAGACATTCATACTAATCAGAGACAAATCTTGACTAGCAAGACTAGCATTTACCGAAGTATAAATCATCTTATAAAGAGAATAGACTAAAGCAGAAGGCAAAATAGCTCCGAGGAGACCTACCCAGGCACCTTCCCAGAGGAATGGTCCACGGATATAACTGTTTTTAGCACCAACCAGACGCATGATCTGAATTTCACGGCTACGAGAAATAATGGTAATTCGAATAGTATTGGAAATCAAGAAAACAGCAGTAAACAGCAATAAGCCAGTTGCTGCCAATCCCCATGTACGAACTAGATTAGCTAATTTAAAAATACGTTCCGTTTCAACTTCCCCATCGCGTACCTCTGTAACACCATCAATTTTAGCAATCTCTGCTGCAACAGTTTTTACATATTGCGGTTCAGTCGTATCAATGATATAAGCATCGTAAAGTGGATTGGCATCTCCTTGGAATAGGTTCCAAGTATCTCCCAAGGTAACTGTTAATTTCTGCAACTGTTCATCCTTACTTGAATAAGTGACAGATTGTACATTTTCTAAGGCTGTAATCTGATTATACACCTTTTTATAATCTGGATTAGCTACCGTCTCTCCTGCTTCGTTCACAATCGTCTCAGCTTGATCGGTTGAGTTCGCTCTCAAATACACATTGATGCGTACATTCTGTTCCAAATCCGAAGCGAGCTTTGCTGTGTTCAAAATAACTGAAGCAAATAGACCAACCAAGGTAAGGGTAATGGCTACAGATGAAATGGCTGCAATCGTCATCCAACCATTTCGCTTCAAACTCTTCAATGACTCAATAAAGTGTCTAAAAAATCGATTACTCATCGTATCCATATTCTCCTTCCGCTTCATCACGTACTACACGACCATCTTCAATCGCAATAACACGATGACGAAGTGTATTCACAATCTGACTATTGTGTGTCGCCATCAAAATCGTTGTCCCCTGTAAGTTAATTCGCTCCAATAGATTCATGATTTCCCAAGAGTTTTCAGGGTCCAAGTTACCAGTTGGTTCATCAGCAATCAATACTTTAGGATTATTTACAATGGCACGGGCAATAGCAATACGCTGTTGCTCACCACCTGAAAGTTCATTTGGGAAAGAACGAATCTTGTGCTTCAAACCAACCAAATCTAAAACTTCCATTACACGTTTCTTGATATTCCGTGGTTTCTCACCGATAACTTCCATCGCATAAGCAATATTTTCAAAGACAGTCTTTTTAGGTAAGAGTTTGTAATCTTGGAAAACCACTCCTACACTACGACGCAGAAGAGGAACATCTCTCTTTTTAATTTTTGCAAGGTCAAACTTACCAACCTTTAGACTCCCCTTATCGAGCTTTTCCTCCCGATACAAGAGTTTAATAAAGGTTGACTTACCTGCACCAGAAGGACCTACAATGTAGGCAAATTCTCCCGCTTCAACATTGACTGATACTCCGCGAAGGGCAGTCGTTCCGTTTCCATATTTCTTGGAAACGTCTTTCATTTCTATTATTCCCATAGGATTTCCTGTCTTAGACAGTCCTTTCTTTAGATTTGAGAACGTTTTTTTCAAAATACAGTCCGTATTCTCTCAAAAAACTTCCTTGATGAGCGAAAAACTCTCTCTTATATACAAGTACCTCACTTGTAAATACAGGTTCTTAGCTAATTCGCCATTTTAAATAAGCATCTATAAAGCCGTCCAAGTCTCCGTCCATAACCTTATCGACTTGAGCCACCTCATAACCAGTACGGTGGTCTTTTACCATTGTATAAGGTGTAAAGACATAAGAACGAATCTGACTTCCCCAAGTGATTTCTTTCTTGTCTCCCTTGAGTGAGTCTACTTCTGCCGCTTTCTTCTCCTGCTCCAATTGATACAATTTAGCCTGCAAGAGTTTCATTGCACGGTCTCGGTTTCCATACTGAGTACGGTCAACTGTGGACTGAGTCACAATACCTGTCGGAATGTGCGTCAATCGAACACCCGTTGAGACCTTGTTGACGTTCTGTCCACCAGCACCTCCTGACCGGAAGGTATCCATCTTCACTTCATCATCTCTGATTTCAATTTCAATGGTATCGTCCAATTCAGGCATCACCTCCACAGATGTAAAGGAAGTATGACGACGCTTAGCTGAGTCAAAAGGTGAGATGCGCACCAACCGATGAACTCCCATTTCTGACTTAAGCAAGCCATAGGCGTTTGGACCAGTAAAGCTTAAAGTTACGGATTTAATACCTGCTTCATCACCAGCTTGATAATCCAAGGTTTCTACTGTAAAACCTTTGGCATTTCCATAACGCTGATACATCCGCAGGAGCATTTCTCCCCAGTCTTGTGCCTCGGTACCACCCGAACCTGGATGGATTTCCAAGATAGCGTTATTGTGATCATAGGGTTCCGACAAGAGCAAAGTCATCTCGTAGGCAGTCATGGCTTTGTCCAATTCTGCCAACTTCTCAACCAGTTCATCCCGAACAGACTCGTCTTCTGCTAGAAAATCTAGCAAAATTTCGGATTCATCATAGAAATCCAACATCTGATGGAAATTTCCATAAGTATTTTTTAATTCATTCAACTCCTGAGATGTCTTTTGTGCAGCCAAATTATCATTCCAGAAATCTGGCTCCGTCATCTTGTTCTCAAGAATGGCAATCTCTTCTTCCAGACCTTCTAAGTCAAAGAGACCCCCTAAAGGAAGTTAATTTTTTGCCAAGTTCTTCAATCTTTTGGCGAATTTCTGCTGTATCCATATACACCTCATTTTTATTCATAATCTTTATTATATCACATTTGCAAGTCCTTGACCATGTTGAGAAAGGCCGTTTGCTCCGCTATAACATCATCATTGTCTGATGAAATACCTGCGATAAAGTCTACCATCTCATCATTGGGTTGTTTGACCAATTGCCCCAAGGCCCAGATAGCCGTTGCCATGTGGACCGGATTTTGTTTTTTATCGATGATTTCTAGGAGTTTGGGAATAGCAGAGCGATCATTACTATTAGCCAAGGCTATGATGGCATTGCGCTGGAGAATATTTTTCCCCCGCCAAGAACCCGCAATCATACCAAATTTTTCCTTGAATTGCCCATTTGACAAGTCCAAGAATGGAATCAGCTCAGGCTCAGCCAAATCAGGGTCGATCTCCACCACAGGTGGACTGGAAATTCCCTTGTTGTAAGGACAACAAATCTGGCAAATATCACAACCATAGATGACCGTCTTGATTTTCTTACGAAACTCCAAGTCCATCATACCCTTATCTTGTGTCTGAAAGGACAGACAGCGACGGGCATTCATGGTCGTATCACCTAATAGACAAGACGTCGGACAGGCTGCAACACAGCGGTTGCAATCGCCACAGTCGTAGTCCACTGGCTTATCAGGCTCAATCTCAAGGTTGGTCACCAACTCGCCCAAAAACATATAGGAACCAAATTCCTTAGAAATAACCAGGCCATTCTTACCGATAAAACCAATGCCTGCTCGTCTGGCAACAGCAGTATCCACCAAGGCACCCGTGTCCACCATGGCCTTGTATTCCAAACCATCCGTCAGTTTTTCAATCCCCCTCGCCAAACGCTCCATCTTATCTTGCAAGATATAATGGTAGTCTAGGCCCCAAGAGCTAGGTGTAATCTTTCCACGTTTGTATTGGGTCTTCTGCGGTTTGACAGGCAAATGTCTAGGATAAGCTACCGTGATAGAAATGATGGTTTTAGCTGATTCTAACGATAATTTGGGACGGATACGTTCTTCAATGTTCTTATGTTCAAAGCCTGACGAACGCCCCTCTTCCTGACTAGCACGAAGTGATTTCTCCAAATAAGCAAAATCATCAGCCGTTGTAAAACCAATCTTCGAAATTCCGATTTCCTGAGATAATTTAATAATCTCTTCCTTAATATTCATTATATTCATTTTAGCAAACTTTGGATATATTTAGCAAGACCTACATAGCTAAATAAGTTATTAATATAACAAAAAACGTTAGCGCAAAACAAAAAATATTCATACGAACATAGGCCTTCTCCCGCCAAATACTGGTCAAGACATACATGACATTAATACCGATTGCTCCCCCTAAGCCGTTAGCCAGTAAATCAGTTATATCTGCAACTCCAAGTAAAAGAAGATATTGCAGAACCTCAAAGCAGAGACTCACTAACATAATCAAACATAGATTAGCCACCCACGATGCCTTGCGAAATAGCATTTCCATATAAATACCAAAGGGAATAAAACTGACAATATTAAATAGAATTTCTGGAAAATCCAGCACTCCATCATAGACTGCTGTTCCTGCAAACGGAATTAAGTTTATACTAGCATAACCATAGCGTCCATATAAGATGCTCAAGTCCATCTTAAAGACAATCATCCAAGTAAGTAAAAGGAGATAGGCAAAAAATAAAAACATACTCATTTTCTTTGTCTGCATAGAAATTCTCCTCTCAACTAGCATATTTTATCATTATATCATAAATGCTGCTCCATAAAATGTCACTTCTGTGACAAAGCTCGTTCCATATTACAAGTACTTTACATCCTGCTAAAAAACAGAAAAGGAAGACAATACCAAGCCTCCCCTTATTCACAAAAATATCTTACTTAAAATGTCTGATGGCTATGCTGAAAAGCCTTATATTGATGGATTTGTAGCATCAAACGCTCAAAGTTCGCCTCCTTACATGCTCGCATGATTAAGAAGCAATCAATAAACTTCCACAAATAAAGTCCCAAAAATAACAAGAACCCAATCAAGATAAATAGCGTAACAAAAGATACTGCAAAAGCAATCAGCTTGGCAAATCCCAATTCTTTATTCCCGACATAAAAACGGTCGACACCAAACTCACCGAAGAAAATAGCCAAAATAAGAGCGACAAGAGGGTGACGCATCTCAACCATCATAAGAACGTTTAAAGCCTCATCATCTAAATCTTCTAGTTCTTTTTGCAGAATGAATAACTTATCAGATGGCAAATAACTGCTTTTACTTAAAATATAATTCTGAAGATAATTCATATAAACTCCTACCTCTTCAAAATTATAGCAGTTTCTTATTCTTCAAGCAAGCCTACAGGGGAAAACAGTGTCAGAAATCGTTTACATATTTTCTTTTTTTGCTATAATGAAACTAGATTACAAGGAGGTTCATATGAGAGTTATTATTCATTATCCAAAACCTATCAAACAACTATCCTCCCAAAGACTACCACTCCTAGTAGACGGAAAAATTGCTGGGACAGTTACTCAAGGAAAAATTCTAAGCTTACCAATTACACAATCATCTGTTATACTAAGCGTTCGAGGGGATAAAAAATCAAGCATTCAAGTTAAAGACGGCGATAGGGTTCAAATAATAGAAAACAGTAAGTACTTCACCCTCTACTATTTCAGCCTGGCTATCCTTCCAATTGTCATCTTTTTCCAATTTTCTACGATGATAAAGATAATCCTACTTGCTACATCTCTAATCTTTACATTTTTGGGACAAGTAATCTTCCCAAAATACATTATCAGTACAGAAAAAAGCTCAGACCACTAAATCTGAGCTTTTTCAAATGATATAGTCTTCAGTTTGCTTTTAGTACAAGGCAACGAGTCGCAGGCTGTACTGAAGTACGGCAAGGCGAGTTAACGAAGTAATAAAAGATAAGCTGAATAACTATATTAGATAGCTTTTTCATCCAATCCCAACTTACGTTGTACAAATTTAACAATTTCTACAACGACAACCATGAGACCTGAACCGATTACTGTTACCATCCATTGAGTCGGAGTCAAGATTGAAACCTTGAAGAAGGTATTGAATCCTGGAATCACAACAGTTGCCATCAAGAGCAAGAAGGCTGCTACGATAGACCAGTTAAAGAGTTTGTTCTTGAATGGACCAACGGTAAAGATAGATTGGTAGACAGACTTAACGTTGAAAGCATGCACCAACTGAATCAATCCAAGAGTAACATATGCCATCGTAAGAGCATCTGCATGGATTTCTTCATAAGTGCTGTGTTCTGGGTAAAGCAGTGCAAAACCATAGACACCAAGTACCAATGCTGTTTGTAGAATACCCTGATAGACAATAGAGCTCAAGACACCACCTGAGAAGAAGCTTGAGTTACGACCACGAGGTTTGTGCTGCATAACACCTGGTTCAGCAGGTTCAACACCAAGGGCAATCGCTGGAAGTGTATCTGTTACCAAGTTAATCCAAAGAAGATGAACTGGCTCCAATACGTCCCAACCAAAGAGGGTTGCAAGGAAGATACACAATACTTCAGCAGTGTTAGCTGACAAGAGATATTGGATCGTTTTTTGGATGTTTGAGAAGACCTTACGTCCTTCTTCCACCGCAACGATAATGGTCGCAAAGTTGTCATCTGCAAGGACCATATCAGAAGCACCTTTCGAAACTTCCGTACCTGTGATACCCATACCGATACCGATGTCGGCTGTCTTAAGTGATGGCGCATCGTTAACACCGTCACCAGTCATGGCAACAACCTTACCATCATTTTGCCAAGCTTTTACAATACGAACCTTGTGTTCTGGAGATACACGAGCATATACAGAATATTGCTTGAAGACTTTTTGGAATTCTTCATCTGTCAATTCGTTGAGCTCTGCACCTGTAAATACATGGTCTTCTGTATCATTTGGATCGATGATGCCAAGACGTTTTGCAATCGCCTCAGCTGTATCTTGGTGGTCACCCGTAATCATGATTGGACGGATACCAGCTTCCTTAGCAACACGAACAGCTTCTGCCGCTTCAGGACGCTCAGGGTCAATCATACCAACCAAACCTGAGAAGACAAGGTCGTTTTCAACAACGTCAGATTCCAATTCAGGAATAGCATCAACATACTTGTATGCCATCATCAAGACACGAAGGGCTTGTTTAGCCAAGTCCTTGTTAGTTGCAAGAATGGCTTGTTTATCCGCATCGGTAATCGGACGAATTGTACCGTTTTCTTCAATTTGCGTTACACGTTTGAGCAATTGGTCTGGAGCACCTTTAACAGCTACGAAGAAGTTTCCAGCAGCTTGTTGGTGAACAGTTGACATCAATTTACGTGTGGAATCAAATGGCAATTCAGCTACACGAGGCTCAGATACCAAGACTTCACGAACGTCAAAGTTTTGATCCAAACCAAATTGAACAAGTGCCGTTTCAGTTGGGTCACCGATCAATTTACCAGTTGGGTCAACTTTTGTATCGTTGGCAAAGTTCATAACACGAAGCGTGGTATTGCTTGCATCCAAAGCTTCTTTAGCATCCACCAATTGACCGTTTGTATAAACTTTTTCAACAGTCATCTGGTTCATAGTCAAGGTACCAGTCTTATCTGATGCGATGATTTCAGTTGAACCAAGTGTTTCAACCGCTGGTAACTTACGGATAATCGAGTTACGCTTAGCCAAGACCTGTGTACCAAGCGAAAGAACCACTGTAACAATAGCTGGCAAACCTTCAGGAATGGCCGCAACCGCAAGAGCTACAGAAGTCATAAGAGCAGGTAAGATACCTTCTCCACGTACAAATACCGAAACAGCCATCGTTACCGCAGCAATTACAAGAACTGCATATGTCAAGACTTTTGATAACTGGTGCAAGTTTTGTTTCAATGGTGTATCAGTCTCATCAGCATTGGCAAGCATACCAGCAATATGACCAACTTCAGTGTACATACCTGTATTTGTAACCACACCAAGACCACGGCCGTAAGTAACGTTTGAGTTTTGGTAAGCCATGTTGACACGGTCACCGATCGGTGCATCTTCAGCCAAAACTGCTGACAAATCTTTATCAACTGGTACAGACTCACCTGTAAGAGCTGCCTCTTCGATTTTGAGGGAGTTAGCTTCCAACAAACGCATATCGGCAGGAACAACATCACCTGCTTCAAGCAAGACGATGTCACCTGGTACCAAGTCTTTAGAATCAACTTCGACTACATGATTGTCACGAAGCGCACGCGCAACTGGGCTTGACATGTTTTTTAGCGCCTCAATGGCTGCCTCTGCTTGCCCTTCTTGATAAACACCAAAGGCTGCGTTCAAGATAACCACGGCCAAGATGATAATGGCATCTGTCAAACCGTGTGAACCTTCTGTAATCACCGTCAAGATTGCTGCTGCAATCAAGATAATGATCATCAAGTCTTTAAACTGATCCAAGAATTTAGCTAAGAGTGTGCGTTTTTCACCCTCATCCAATTCGTTACGACCGTAGTCTGCTAGACGTTTGCTTGCCTCATCACTAGACAAACCGTCTAAAGAAGACCCCATGCTTGACAATACTTGCTCTTCGCTCTGTGTATAAAACAAATCGCGTTTTTGTTCTTTTGACAATTTCCTTCTCCTTCTCGGTCTCTTTTTTACCTAACAAATAAAAAAGAGACCTGTCTTATTAAAACAAGTCTCGCTATTTAATATATTGCCGGAAACAAGTCGGATTGACGACAATATCACGGAAATTTCCGCTAGCTACTCCCTCGATTTGTTAACTATTATATCAAAAATCCCGAGAAATTCAAGAATATTTTTCTGGAAATAAGAGATTATTTCCACGAGATTTCCAAATCATAGGAAGCAAAAACTTGCTGGTTCTCCAATCCCTTTAATTCATATTGCAACTGGACACTTTGATCCGAACGGTTTAATTGGTAATGTTTTGTATCGGTCACAAAATGCTGGATTCCTAACGGTGTAGGAATGGTCACAATAGCTTCTTTACCAGAAATGAATCGCATAATAGACTTCGGAGTGGAAAAGCGTGTCATCACTAACTCTTCTTCGTCACATTTTATGACAACTTTTTCAGATTCATCGTTACTATAAATGAGATAGAGATTGCCGTCTTTTTCCTTGACCTCCACTTGAAATTGCTGATCCACTACCTCAATCTGCCCA
Organism: Streptococcus sp. 2018037; assembly: GCF_019754195.1. NCBI lineage: Bacteria > Bacillati > Bacillota > Bacilli > Lactobacillales > Streptococcaceae > Streptococcus > Streptococcus sp. 2018037. The sequence continues at coordinate 46,009 of NZ_JAIJZQ010000013.1, read as the reverse complement.
TCCAAATCAATTTCATTTCGTAAATGAATATACATAGGTCCTCCTACTATTTTTTAATCCTAGTAACAAAGGAAGAACGAAGCAGAGTAAAGCCTGTATACGCTGCAATGAAGACAACCAAAATTTTTAAATTATTAATATCTAAATTTGATAAGAAGAAAGCGGCTGTCAAAACCCCCAGCACCCCACCGACAATGATTCCTGGAACTCCTGGCCAGTTTACTCGTCCTGATTGGATAAACTGCTTGGCACCAGCTGTCATAATCATAGCAGCATTCAACATCATGACCGGAAGAGCAACCGCTGGACTAATTCCCATCAATGAGAAGAAGATTAACTCAGGAGCATAGTTACCCAGCCCCATACTCATCAGCATTCCCACCATAAAATCAAAGGCAATACCAACAGCCAGTTTCCAACCAGTTAAGCCCTTTACTTCATTGGTAAGATCTGCGCCAGGGTTAGTAATCATGCGATAGACCATGAAACAGGCTGCAATAATTAGCAAAATCCCAAGAATTCGTTGAACTTTCTTTGTATCCCATTTTTGAGTTACCTTGGCACCAACAAAGGCACCCGTAAATGCCGCTACTGCCATAGCAATCAGAGTGACCATGTCAACCTCAACTATCGTAATAAACAATAGCGCCTCTACTAAGACTGGTATGATGTGCGCCGTTGTCATGGTCGCAGGAATTTTACGATCGTCTTCCACCAACTTTGTCAGTTTAAACATAGTGGTTGTCGTTGCAAAGGTTCCAATCCCCAAGGTGTCTAGCAAATCAGTAACATAACCGATACCAAATCCTGTCCAAAATTTCTCTTTTAGAGAAATATCGTGCTTTTTAGCATAGGATAGAATTGTGTAAAGCATCCAAAGAATCAGGGCTATAATAAAGACCTGAATAGTTAATAAGATAATTTGATTATTCATTTCTCCATTATACCAAAAGATTCCTTTGGATACATAGCAATATCCTTGTGTTTTAGAAAAATCAGGAATTTATCTCCCTTTTTTGTTATAATAAAACTATGATAGAAAAAGTATTTCGCGATCCAGTTCATAACTATGTACATGTTGATCATGAGCTGATTTATAAACTTATCAATACAAAAGAATTTCAGCGACTACGCCGCATCAAGCAACTAGGGACTACTTCCTATACCTTCCATGGTGGCGAGCATAGCCGCTTTTCGCACTGCCTTGGCGCCTACGAAATCGCCAGACGGATTACTCAAAAATTTGAAGACAAGTATCCACAAATCTGGGATACAAATGAGTCCCTACTGACCATGGTTGCTGCGCTACTCCATGATGTCGGACACGGAGCCTATTCTCATACCTTCGAGCGTCTATTTGATACAGACCATGAGGAAATGACCTGTGCTATTATTACTAGTCCAGAAACGGAGATCAATGCTCTGTTGAAACAAGTTTCGCCTGAGTTTCCAGACAAGGTTGCTAGTGTTATCAAACACACCTATCCAAATAAACAGGTCGTTCAACTCATTTCGAGCCAGATTGATGTTGACCGAATGGATTATCTATTGCGAGATTCCTACTTCACAGGAGCGAACTATGGTGAATTTGACCTAACTAGGATATTACGTGTCATTCGCCCGACAGAAAATGGAATTGCCTTCAAAGAATCTGGTATGCATGCAGTAGAAGACTACGTTCTCAGCCGCTACCAGATGTACATGCAAGTCTATTTTCATCCAGCAAGCCGCTCTATGGAAGTCCTATTGCAGAATTTACTCAATCGTGCCAAACTACTATATACTAGTGAACAGGAGTTTTTTACACGAACCTCACCTCGACTATTACCTTTTTTTGAGCATCGTATCCGTCTAACCGACTACCTCAGTCTGGATGATGGAGTTATGAATGCTTACTTTCAATCATGGATAGATGGACCAGATCGTATTTTATCTGACTTAGCCCAGCGCTATATCAATAGGAAAGTGCTCAAATCCATCACTTTCAAGGCCGAAGAAGAGGAAGCTTTGGACCGCCTGCGTAGCCTGGTCGCAGATGTCGGGTTTGACCCAGAATACTATACTGCTATTCACCACAACTTCGATTTGCCGTATGACATTTACCGTCCGAATGCAGAAAAGAAACGGACTCAAATTGAGATTTATCGCAAAGATGAAACCTTGGTAGAACTATCCTCTCTATCACCAATTGTTCACTCCCTATCAGGCACAATCCACGGCGATAGCCGTTTCTATTTCCCAAAAGAAATGTTAGAAGAAACAGGGATTTTCGCACCTCAAATAGCTGATTTTAACAGCCATATACATAACGATCATTTTATAATTGGAGAATCAAATGAGCATTAAACTTGTCGCCATCGATATTGATGGTACACTACTAAATAGTCAACACCAAATTACAGCTGAAGTGCATTCAGCAATCCAAGAAGCAAAAAAAGCAGGCGTTAAAATTGTTATTGCTACTGGTCGCCCCATTTCCGGTGTTCAAGCAATTTTAGAAGAACTCAATCTTACAGAAGCAGGTGACTACGTCATCACTTTTAACGGTGGCTTAGTCCAAGATGCAGCAACTGGTGAGGATATTGTCAAAGATACCTTGACTTATGAAGATTATCTTGACATCGAATCTGCTGCCCGTAAACTCAAGCTCCCAATGCATGCCAGCACCAAGGAAGGTATCTATACTGCCAACCGTAACATCGGTAAATACACCATTTACGAATCAACACTAGTAAGTGCACCCATTTTCTATCGCACTCCGGAAGAAATGGCTGACAAGGAAATCATCAAAACAATGATGGTTGATGAACCAGAAATTCTTGATGCTGCTATTCCACTTCTACCGACCAGCTTGACTGAAAAGTACAACGTAGCAAAATCAGCACCATTTTATTTGGAAATCACCCCTAAAACTGTTAACAAGGGACAAGCTATCATTCATCTAGCTGAGAAGCTTGGACTAACTATGGATCAAACTATGGCCATCGGTGACCAAGAAAATGACCGTCCAATGTTGGAAGTTGTTGGTAATCCTGTTGTCATGGAAAACGGAAATCCTGAACTGAAGAAAATCGCTAAATACATTACGAAGTCAAATGATGAGAGCGGTGTAGCCCACGCTCTGAGAGAATGGGTACTGAAATAACCTCTTAAAATAGCAAAAAAAGCATCGGATTCAAAAGCCGATGCTTTTTGTTATAGTCTTTTAGTTTACTTTTAGTACTAGGCAACGAGCTGCAGACAGTACTGGAGTACGGCAAAGCGAGTTAACGAAGTAATAAAAGAAAAACTAAATGACTATATTAAAAGTTCAACAAAGCCAAGAAACTTTCTGCTTCAAGTGATGCACCACCAACAAGCGCACCGTCAACGTCTGGACATGCCATGTATTCAGCAACGTTTGATGGGTTTACAGAACCACCGTATTGAACGCGAACCTTGTCTGCAACTTCTTGACCGAAATCAGCAGCAACAACGTCACGAACAGCTTTACACATGTTTTGTGCATCATCTTTAGTAGCTGATTTACCAGTACCGATTGCCCAGATTGGCTCATAAGCAATAACAAGTGATGCTACTTGTTCAGCAGTCAAGTCTTTCAAAGCTGCAGAAACTTGTGCACCTACAAATTCTACTGCTTTACCAGCTTCGTAAGTTTCAAGTGACTCACCACAACAGATGATTGGAGTCAAACCGTTACGGAAGATTGCATGAGCTTTTTTATTAATATCTTCATCAGTTTCGTGGAAGTAATCACGACGCTCTGAGTGACCGATAACAACATAGTTAACACCCATTTCAGCCAATACTTTTGGAGATGTTTCACCAGTGAAGGCACCTGCATCTTCAAAGTAGCAGTTTTGAGCAGCGACTTTCAATTCAGAATCTTTAGCGAACCACAAAAGAGCGTTCAAATCTACAGCTGGAGCTGCGATAGCAGCTTCAATTTTGTCGCCTGCAGGCAATTTTCCTGCAATTGCCTCAACGAAAGCTTGTGCTTCTTGAGGATTTTTGTTCATTTTCCAGTTACCGGCAATGATTGGTTTACGTGACATTTCACTTACCTCTTCTATATTTATTGTACAAGGTACATTATAGCATAAACTTAGCTAAGATTAAAGAATTTCTGTGCATTTTATGAATACTTACAGAAAAACTCTCTACCCGAAAGTAGAGAGTTACAATTAAGTTGTCTGACTATAATTGTTATTTCTGGGAACTCAATCGAATTAAGCTTCGATTTCTGTAACCATACCTGAACCAACAGTACGTCCACCTTCACGGATAGAGAAAGTAGTACCTTGTTCAACGGCGATTGGGTGGATCAATTCAACGTCGATAGTAACGTTATCACCAGGCATTACCATTTCAGTACCTTCTGGCAATTTGATTGAACCAGTTACGTCAGTTGTACGGAAGTAGAACTGTGGACGGTAGTTGTCGAAGAATGGAGTGTGACGTCCACCTTCTTCTTTAGTAAGGATGTAAACTTCACCTTTGAATTTAGTGTGTGGGTTGATAGAACCTGGTTTAGAGATAACTTGACCACGTTCGATTTCATCACGTTGTACACCACGAAGAAGCACACCAACGTTATCGCCGGCAAGACCTTCGTCAAGTTGTTTACGGAACATTTCAACACCAGTAACAACTGCTTTAGATTTTTCTTCTTGAAGACCTACGATTTCGATTTCGTCGTTGACACGAACAGTACCACGGTCGATACGTCCTGAAGCTACAGTACCACGACCAGTGATTGAGAATACGTCCTCGACTGGAAGCAACAATGGTTTGTCAGTGTCGCGTTCTGGTTCTGGAATGTACTCATCAACTGTGTTCATCAATTCCATAACGATGTCTTCGTACTTAGAGTCACCTTCAAGAGCTTTAAGAGCTGAACCTTGGATAACTGGAAGATCATCACCTGGGAAATCGTATTCTGAAAGAAGGTCACGGATTTCCATTTCAACCAACTCAAGCAATTCTTCATCGTCAACCAAGTCAACTTTGTTCATGAAGACGATAAGGTGTTTAACACCAACCTGACGTGAAAGAAGGATGTGCTCACGAGTTTGTGGCATTGGACCGTCAGTTGAAGCTACTACAAGGATCGCACCATCCATCTGAGCAGCACCAGTGATCATGTTTTTAACGTAGTCCGCGTGTCCTGGAGCGTCGATGTGAGCATAGTGACGTTTTTCAGTTTCGTACTCAACGTGTGCAGTGTTGATAGTGATACCGCGCTCGCGCTCTTCTGGAGCAGCATCGATAGACGCATAGTCTTTAGGTTGGTTAACTGATGAAGGCAAGCGACGTGCCAATACAGTTGTGATAGCTGCTGTCAAAGTAGTTTTACCGTGGTCAACGTGTCCAATTGTACCAATGTTAACGTGTGGTTTACTACGATCGTATTTTTCTTTTGCCATTTTGGTAAAAGCCTCCAATAAAATATATTTTATAGATAGACAGTAGGCAATACAGTCTAACTTTACCTTACTATTCTATCAAATTGTAGCAGAATTGCAAGCATTTTCTATCGTTTTTTATTTTATCCATTTTCTGCAAGGGCTATTAGCTTCGCTCATAACCTTTTTTATCATCCCATTTTATGCTATTACTCAACTAAAATACCTCACTTCTATAGGGATATTGATGTTACCATAGCTACAAGGTGCCACAAATACGAGACTACTGCAACAGACCTTTCTCCGTTCAGTCATCCTACGACTCCCTGGCAAGCCTCTTGCTATAAGTATTGAAAATATATTGACTATTTTCACTTAATGATGCAGTTGATAATAAGGCTGAATAGGGATGGACGCGCCAATACTAGAAGCATAGATCCAGTCCTTGCCTTCCAACTGAGCAAAGTCTTCTGCTTTTCCTGTCAGGATAATGCCTGCGAACTCCAACTGATCAATCTCTTCTTGTTTGGTAAAGTCGGTGTTACCAAACTTATCGACAAAGGCCTGCAAGTCATTCAAAGGAAGGACAATATCAGATTCAAGCAATTTGACCAATACATCTTGGGCAATATCCTGACTGTCAGCTGGACTGGCTCCTGATTTTTGCAGATAGTAGGAAATCTCCTCTGCAATACCAATGACTTCTTTTTCATATTGATCAAGTTTGATACTCATCTCCTCCTTTCACTAATAAAACGAATAAGGGATAATTTGGTTACGCTTTCTTATAATTATTATATATTTTTAGAATAGAAAAAAACAACCTCCGAAGAAGTTGTTTTGTAGTGGTATTAACCTGAGTTGCGCAAACCTGTCGCCACACCATTGATGGTAATATGAATGAGATTCTCTTGTTCTTTGCTCAATTCTCCACGACGAAGACGATGAATTAATTCAATCTGAATATAGTTGAGCACATTGAAATAAGGCATGCGATAATCAAGACTGGCTTTTAGGAACGGTAGTTCTGCTAAAAGCTCATCATTTTGCTCGATTGATAAAATGATTTCTTTGGTCAACTGCCATTCATCTAAAATGACATGGAAGATATTTCGTACCTCTTCGCTTTCACACATTTTAGCATACTCAAATGCGATATTCATATTGGATTTAGACAATACCATATCCACGTTTGATAGAAGTGAACGGAAGAATGGCCAAGATTCGTACATTTTTTGTAACTTAGACAAATTATCAGGGTGCTTATCAATAAAGCGTTTGAAACTTGAACCAACTCCATACCAACCTGGCAACATGACACGGTTTTGTGACCAGGAGAATACCCATGGAATCGCACGCAAACCACCGATTTCTGTGATGGTTTTTCGAGCCGCTGGACGTGAGCCAATGTTCAAGCTTGATACTTCACGAATTGGACTAGCGGCAAAGAAATAATCATAAAAATGTGGATTGTTGAACACAAGATCTCTATAAATACGATAGCTATCTGATACAATTTCATCCATGGTTTCGCGATAGCCATCGATTTCATTTGGATCGGTAATCATTTGTGTGACCATACGGTCAAGCGTTGCAGATACCAGCATTTCTAAATTATAGTAGGCTGCGTCTTTGTTACCGTATTTATTGCCTATCACTTCGCCTTGTTCTGTCAAACGAAGCCGGTCCTTGATGGAACCAAATGGCTGAGATGTAATCGCATCGTAGGAAGGACCACCACCACGACCAACAGTACCACCACGACCGTGGAAGAAGGTAATGTTTACTCCGTAGTCTTGACCAATTTGCGTCAATTCATTCTGTGCTTTGTAGAGTGTCCAGCCGGAGGACAGGTAGCCACCATCCTTGTTGGAATCTGAGTAGCCAAGCATGATTTCTTGGTAGTATTTATTGCCTGCAATCCAACGTTTCGCTAAATCTAATTGCAGATATTGACGCATGGTATCAGGTGCATTATCTAAGTCCTCGATTGTCTCAAAAAGTGGAACAATCTGAACACGGGCCTTATCGACATCTACTAGACCAACTTCTTTTAATAGGACAGCTAATTCCAGCAAATCAGAAACACTCTCCGAGTGTGAAATAATATGTTGCTTGATGATTTCCTCACCTAGCTTATCTTTCAATTCACGCGCAGCAGCAAAGATAGCCAATTCTTTTTCTAATTGTTCTGACTTTGGCATGTGCGTTGCAGAAAGAATGCGTGGATCAGTTTCCAACTGTTTCAAAAGAACATGGCATTTAGCTTCCTCAGATAAACTGGAGTAGTCTTCCACGATACGGGCAGAAGCCAATAGTTCCGCAACACTTGCTTCATGAATAGAAGAGTCTTGGCGCATATCGATACTAGCTAGGTAGAAACCAAACGCTTCAACCGCTTCAAGTAATTCTGTAAAATCACCTTTCAATAGCGCCATAGATTTATTTTCAATCAAAGATTGTTTGATGGCTAATAAATCAGCTTTAAACTCGGCTACATTACCATAGCGAACATCTGACGGCTTATTGTGAACTAGATAATCTCTTGTATTTGCAAGTTTCATCTGAATATAGTGAAAAGCACGACGATAAGGCTCATTTTCACGGTAGACAGAACTATCTTCAGATAAATCCGCCAGCATCTTAACCGCTGTAGATACATTCACAATGGAAGTTGAGAGCGAAAAATTCCGATAGAGTTTATAGAGTTGCTCATCGTAATAATTCATAATGACTTCACACTGAGTCAAGGCCGACAGCTTCAAGGTCTCTGCAGTAACAAATGGATTTCCATCACGGTCTCCCCCAATCCACATACCCATTGTAATTGGACGAGGGTTATTTAAGGCGATTCCTTTCTCAGCAGCCAAACGTTTGTATTCCCGCTGCAACTTAGTGACAGCCTTAATAAAGGAAGAATTGTAATACTCCATAACGTTTGTGATTTCGTTGGTTACCTTCAACTTCTTCTCACGAATCATATCCGTCTGCATGATAATTTCAATGTAACAACGGAGCTCATCTTCCCATTTGTTTTTATTGAGCAAGCCCAATTTTACATCGCGATAACGACGAAGCAACTCATGAATATGCTTGGTTAAATCAAGCATAGACTGGCGTTGAACCTGAGTAGGATGGGCTGTCAAGACTGGAACAACATTCAACTTTTCAAGGATTTCAGCTGCATTTTCTTGTTTGGAAACCATATCAATTGTTGTTGAAATCTTGCCAAGATAGTCTTGATCAATATTGTTTTGGTGATTGATTTCATAGGCTAAGTCAACATCTTCTGATATATTAATCAAAAGTGGCAAAACAGCAAAATATCTAGAAATAACTGCTAGTTCATCATTATTCAACTGACTGATAATAGCAATCAATGCCTGATAATCATCCTGACGAGACAATTGAGATAATTCTACAATTTTAGCAAAAGTCTCTGCAGGCATCATTTGAGCTGCTACTTCTTCCAAAATAGATGTTAGAATCGTTACTTCTTCACGGATTGCTTCCTTGTTGTTATAGTTTTCTAATTTTTGAATAGCCATCTCCTACCTCTTTCCTATCTCTAAATTAGCGTACGCTCTATTTCTTCTTCAATTAATCGACGTTTTTCACTAGCATCAATATTCAGAACAAACCCTATCCCGATGGAAATAATCAAAAGACTCGACCCCCCCTGTGACAAGAAGGGGAAAGTTACCCCCGTTGCAGGAATAATTCCCGAAATTCCTCCGATATTGACAAATGTTTGAATCAGAAGCATACCTGCCATTCCAAGTGCCATCATCGCATTAAATGGACTACGAGCACGGACGCCTACAATAATAATTCGAATAATCAAAAAGAACAATAAGGCTAGAATTAAACTAGCTCCGACAAAACCGAGTTCTTCAATGACAATCGAAAACGCAAAGTCGGTGTGGGCCTCTGGTAGATACCCCTTTTTCTCAATCGAATTTCCCAAGCCACGTCCAAGCCATCCACCGTTACTCATCGCATAGTAAGAATGAGTCAATTGAAGACCTGAGTTGGTGGCATTACCAAATGGATCAAAATAGGCCGCAAAACGACGAGCAATATAACCAAAGAGCGGAATTTTTTCCACCGTTTCTACACCCAAAATACGAATCGTTCCTAGAATAACTGTTGAGGCGGCCACAATTCCCAAAACCGCTGTTGAAAACCAGCGATAGGCAATCCCACTCACACTGATCATCACGACCATAATCAGCACAATAATCGTCGCATTCCCCAAGTCTGGCAGTGTCGCAACTAGACCAAGGAGGAGCAGACTGACCACCCGCCAATCTGTAAACTCTTTCGGAATCCAACTTCCTTTAATCAACGATACATAGTCATAAGTCCGAATATCCGCCTGTTGTTTTGCAAACTCATGTGCCAGATACCAAATGATAATTAATTTCAAATATTCCGCCGGCTGCAAGGTTCCTGCAATCGGCAGAGGAATCCAGCCATGAGCCCCGTTAATCGGAGGAAACAACCGAGAAATAGCTAACAGAAATACTTCTACCAAAATAACCGAATAGATAACGGCTTTCTTGCGTAAAAAACTTAATTTCATACGATAAATCGTATAAATTGCTACCAAGCTGACTATCCAGAATCCTGCCTGGTTAATCACTGTTCTAAATGGATTTCCACCATTAATAATTTGCGTAGCACTGGTTGTCGAATAGACCATGACCAACCCAATCACCGATAAGATGAGATAGGGAATCAGTATGGAGTAATTCAACAACTGGCGTTTGTCAATCTTCATTGCTTATCCAACCTTCTTCGAGTATAGCTCTTATTATAGCATACTTTGTATAAAAATACTTATCACTTTCTAAGTTGCTCTTCAAACATTCGGAACTAACTTTTGTCAGTCATAACCACCCGTGAAAACGGGTGGCTTGTACACCGGCTATAAGCCGTTTCTCTCCAGCGACGTCTAAAGACGTTCGCTGAACTTCGTTCAGGTTAGTGCTATAATTACTTGACTAATGCCCGTAACAACGGGCTTTTATCTCGTTCTATTGTTTTGAAACTTTTCATCCATGTACGGCTCAATGTCTTTTTTATTTCCCCAGGAAGCGTTTTGTCAAGTGCCTTTTTATATTTATGGACGATTTTTTGAAAATTGAGCAACAAAAAACAGCAAACCTTTGTGATTTACTGTCTCTCAAATTATTATATTAACTTATAAGCCATAATTATTTTCTCTATTAGCAACTCTAAGCGTTATTAGCTCATAAGTTTTATAACCTCCTTTAATAAACGGATCTTCATCTGCAATTGACTTTGCTTCGTTTATATCGCACCCCTTTAAAATTACAATACCTCCTTCGTAATCTGTAAATGGACCACATAATACTAATTTTCCTAAGTTATCCAAGTTTTTTATGTGTTCAATATGCTTTTTGACTACTTCAATACTGAGAGGTTTTATATTTTTCATAAGATATATATAATTCATTTCGACCATCCCTCCTAATAAAAAACTTTTCGACTAATACTCTCAAGGCATATAATACCTCATCGTTTTAATAACTTCGCTTTTTTACAACTTCTAATTTGTTTTATTCGCTGTTTGTAATATTATACCATATTTTCAATTAGTTTTATAGCTCTAATTCTTGTTTCTTTGCCTGTGTTATTTCTCTGTTTTCTTGTTGCAAATTCTCTATACAGCTTCTTACACTTTCAGCTTGTTCAACCTCTTTTCGCATACCTAAGATTTGGGAATATAGGGTATCTTTTTCTTTCTTCAATGCTATTACTTCTGATTTCCACTTGGATATAGCTAAGGTCTTGCGTTCTCCTAAATGCTCTTTCAGATATTTATTAGCACTCTCAAACAAAATAAGCTCTGCGGTATGTTCGTTGTAAAAATCTTCCTGTTTGCTTTTCTTTAGCTTGCTATAGGATTTATAGGTATCTTTATGTTTCAAATATTTCTCTGCTTGGTCAATAAGTTTGGTGTTATCATCAATTCTCTTTTCAGTATCTTTCAAGGCTCTTGTAGTTTTGTAATTCTTGTCTCGTAAATCGGTAATGCTCTCTTTTAGTTGATTGATACTTGTAATATTTTTCTCTTTGAGTAGCTGATAACTTTCAATATATTTCTCTAAGTCTGCATTGTGATTTTCTGTGTTGTCACGGATAAGATTTTCAAAGATGGATAGTAGATTTTCTTTAGGTGAGAGGGTGGACTTTGTGTTTTCTTTTTCGGTTTTTTCTTATTTATATTAGTATTACTACTGTGTAGATTCTTCACTTCTTGAAGTGTAGTTTCTACATTTCTGGAGTGTAAATTCTTCACTTCTGAAGTGTAATTTTTACACTCGGAGCGAAACACACTCATAAAGTCTTTCACATAAATGATGTTTGGCTTTCCAAGTCCCTGTCTTTTTCTCTCAATCAGTCCGATTCCTTTTGTGTTGGCATCAAGCTCATTTAGAATCTTTACCGCTGTTTTATTGGATTTGTTTAGCATCTTCATGATTTCTTCGACCGTAAACACGATGCAAACTCTACCTTGCTCGTCAATCCAATCATTTTTGAATGACAGACTTGGACGCTCTAATAAACAGGCATAGAGTATTTTGGCATCGGAAGATAAATTTTTATATAAATCTTCGGTTACCAAAACCTTGGGTAACATATAAAAGCTAAATCTCTCCGTATCCCGATTATAGAAATAATCAAAGTCCATCTTTCACCTCCCACCCTTCTTTAAAATTTGCACGAAAAAAGACGATAGTTTTCTCGCTATCGCCTTTGGTAACCATTTTTATAAAATTTTTTAGATTGATTTTATCGCTTCATTGATTCCTTGTATAAAAGCTATGATTGCTGCTCCAATCATCGGTATTCCGTAAGGACTTAGCAGAAATCCAAGGATAAGTGCTTCTATTGCTGCTTTTGTATCGTGTAGCATAAAGAACGAGCCTATGGCAGCAAATACACACATCAGCATAAGCAAATATAGGATTGCAGTTCCTACACTAAGCAAGAATGTCAGAAAGGCAGTCAAAATGCTTAACAGCAAACTGATTGGGAACAAGATTATTTTTATTATCCATCTCATAAAACTCTCACCTTCCTTGTATCGGAAAGGCTGATGTAATGGCTTGAAATATTTTTACATACCATAAATGCCTCCTTTTAGACCTGATTGTTTGATTTTTACAATTTTAAAAATAAGGATACAGTGCTGAAAGCCCCGAATTATCAAGCTTTTTTCTCTGTATCCCTATTATATCTCAAGCCCATTTGGTATGTGATAAACTGTAACTGGTTTTAGCCATTTCTTTTTCCTCCTTTATCTAACCTGAACAATGAGATTATATCAAGAAAAAGAAATGGAAGCTCAAAGCCTTGTCAGCCACCAGCATAGCTGGTGGTTTTCTTGTTTTTCTCTACGAGAAAAACTGACTCGAAGTCATAACAAGAAAAAGGCCGAAGCCTTTCATATCTATTCAAATGTTTCAAGATAAAATTCAATTTCATCCCCATTCGCAACTGTAAGGTCTTTCGCCCCTTTATCAGCCATTTGGCCATTAACTTTATACATCCAGTATGTATTGGTACTCGCATCTTGGCTAACACCATCAATTTCTGTTATCAAACCATTGTCTTCTACAATGTCATGATGTTCTTTAAGTACATCCATGACACTATCACCTTCTTCCGCAGTGACTTCCTGACGATTCGCTTTGTCCTTGGTTGTAATCTGCAAAGTGACTTCGATAGCCGAGTTGCTCTGTTTCTCAGTAGTGTTTGTACAAGCAGCCAAGAAGAGCGAGAAGACAACCGTCAACATAAGACTAATTTTTTTCATTTATAAAATCTCCTAAAAATATAATCAATAATTGGATAAAACAAAACTGTTGAAGCAGCGTGTAAACTATCAAAGACTAGACCATTAAGCCAGAAGACGATAGGGGAAATCCCAAACTGTGTCGCAGATAAAAAACTTATCGTTAGCCCATACAAAAAGACAAGAATCCCCGCCAGAAGACTCTGTAGCCACAAGGGAATGCTCTCTTTTTTGATAGAAGGACCAATTGCCAACCACCATATAAATTGGATGAAAGCAAAACTAAGAACTTGCCACAAAACAACTGTTCCAAATCCAAAAAGCAAGCCACTCCCTACCATCGCTAGTATCATCAATGTCCAGCTCTCCAGCAAACTGAAATAGGACAGAACAATGAGGAAAATAGCCGTAAGAGGCTTTATATTGGGAAATGGACCAAAAACCACCCTTAAAACAATCGTCAAAGAGGACAGAACAACTAGCTGACTAACACGTCTTACTTTTTCACTTTTGTCATGCATACCAATTTAGCCTACCTTATTCCCTTTATTATGTCAAGTTCAGATAATCTTTTACTATTTCTTGAATCGTATTTTTTTGATTTTTTCATGATTTTACGGTAGAATTGAGGAGATGAGAAAGAAACTAAATCCGATGATTGTTGTTGGTTTTTTCCTATCCTTCTTTGCTCTTATTTTCATCACTGGGGTGACTGGAAATACTGTAAATAAGACGGAGGTAGCTAACGAACCCGCAGTCACACAATCAGACACCAGTACAAGTTCTAAAACTTCTAGCTCAAGTTATTACATTGCAAATGCGCTCGAAATGAAACCTATCGTCGACGTTTCTGCTTGGCAGAGACCGTCTGAAATCGACTACGATACCCTTAGCAAAAACATTTCTGGCGCAATCGTTCGTATTCAAAGTGGATCACACACTAAAAACGAAAATACAGCGACTGATAAAAACGGGTTAGATAAATCCTTTGATACCCATATTAAAGAATTCCAAGCAAGAAATATCCCTGTTGCTGTCTATGCCTATGTCACGGGAAATAGTATTGAGAGCATGCAGGAGGAAGCTCGAAGTTTTTATAAGGCCGCCAATAAATATAAGCCAACCTTCTATTGGTTAGACGTTGAAGAATATACCATGGATGATATGAATGCTGGAGTGGAGGCTTTTCGAAAAGAGTTAGAAACACTCGGTGCTAAAAACATTGGAATTTACGTTGGAACCTATTTCATGGAAGACCACAGCATCAATGTGGATAAATTCGATGCAGTCTGGATTCCTACATATGGTGATGATTCTGGCTACTACAATGCCGCTCCAAATACTGATTTGGATTACGATCTTCACCAATACACATCACGTGGGTATGTCAACGGATTTGAACACCATTTGGATTTAAACCTCATTACTACACTCAAAGATCCTAACGAAGTTTATCAGAAACTATTTACAACACCCGAATAAAATGATACAATTTCACTAATTACATATACACAAAGGAGTGCTTCGGCTGAGATCGCAACTGCGAAATCCTCGAACCTGATCTAGTTAAAACTAGCGTAGGAATTGTGTGCTTTATAGAATGATACTATATTCTGCTATAAACACTCCTTTGTCTGCAATCTACAAAGGAGTATTTTTATGTCCACATCAAAATTGTCCATCCTAGCCGAAGTCGCTATCTTTTCTGCAATTGCCCTCGTCTTTGACAAAATCCCGCTCTTTACAATGCCCCAAGGTGGATCCGTGTCTTTAGTCATGCTTCCAATCCTACTGCTTGCTCTACGCCACGGACTAGGGGTGGGGGTTCTTACTGGTGGTATTGTCGGAACCATTCAACTTTTCTACGGTGGCTACTTCCTAAACGTTTTTCAAGTTTTTCTTGACTACGCACTTTCTTACGCCGGAATTGGTTTAGCAGGTTTAGTGGCCCCCACCCTATCCAAACAAAAAGATCTAAAAAATGCTACTCTCATCATTACTCTGGCTAGTTTTCTAGGAGGAAGCATCCGATTGATAGCCACCTTCTTATCAGGAATTATTTTCTACGCAGACTACGCTCCAGATGGTATGCCTGTCTGGTTCTATTCCTTTACCTACAATATCAGCTATATTCTTCCTTCCACTGCAATTGCCTCTATTCTGCTCATTTTACTCTATAGAGCAAGACCAGGTTTTTACAATCTTTAACCAAAACTGCCTGCTGGATTTTATCTAACAGGCAGTCTTTTTAATTATTTTTACTTGCTTTATGCTATAATAGGAGCGTTATAATACATTTTGGAGGAAATTATGGCTTCTTGGATTTCAAGAATTATTAAAGGTATGATTATCGCACTCGGCTTTATCTTACCTGGTGTCTCTGGGGGAGTACTCGCTGCTATCCTCGGAATTTATGAGCGACTAATTGGATTTTTAGCAAATATTCGAAAAGATTTCAAGGAAAACTTTCTTTATTTTGTTCCTGTAGGAATCGGTGGAATTTTGGGAATCGCACTCTTCTCTTTCCCTGTTGAATATTTATTGCAACATTTCCAAGTCCCAGTTTTGTGGGCCTTTGCGGGAGCAATCGTGGGAACTATTCCTAGCCTGCTTAAAGAATCAACTCAAAAGAGCAAACGAGATAGCATTGATTTGGCTTGGTTGATTGGGACATTCGTCGTTTCTGGTTTCCTACTTTACAATTTAAGTGATCTTGTAGGGACGCTTCCAGCTACTTTTGCTAGTTTTGTCTTGGCAGGTGCCTTGATTGCTTTAGGGGTACTTGTTCCTGGACTCAGCCCTTCAAACTTGCTATTGATTTTGGGTATCTACACGCCAATGCTAAATGGTTTCAAATCACTTGATCTATTCGGTACCTTCCTACCAATCGCAATCGGTGGCGTTCTTGCAATGGTTGCATTTTCAAAAGCAATGGACCACGCTCTGAAAGTATACCATTCACGTGTTTATCACTTTATTATTGGTATCGTCTCATCTTCTACTCTGCTAATTTTGATTCCACAAGCAAGTAATAAAGAATCAATTTCCTATGTTGGAGCGAACTTTGTTACATGGATTGCTGCTATTGTCCTATTTATACTAGGTGCATGGTTAGGGCTTTGGATGAGTAAACTTGAGGAAAAATATAAATAATGGCAAAAAAGGTTAAAATAAAGAAAACCTTGGTGGACCAAATATTAGACAAGGCTAAGATCGATCATGATAGCCTTGTTTTAAATGCCTTCGAAGGTCAACTTCCACCAGGAATTGAAGAACACGAAATTTACAAAACACTAGCATTAACTGGAGATAAAACTGGACCAATTATCGGCATTGTCCCAATCACAGAACACCTGTCTGAGAAAAAATTAGCCAAGATCTCTGGCAATAAAAAAGTGAGCATGATTCCGCAAAAGGACTTGGAAAAGACAACTGGCTACGTCCACGGTGCCAACAATCCCGTGGGCATTCGTCAGAAGAATAATTTCCCAATCTACATTGATCAATCTGCCCTTGAACTCGGTCACTTGATTGTCTCTGCTGGTGAAATTGGTCGGTCGATTAAAATTGATAGCCAGGTTTTAGCTGATTTTGTAAAAGCTGACTTTGCCGATTTGATCGAGGGGAGGGACTAGACTTGAAAATCTACTTTGTACGTCACGGTAAGACCGAATGGAATTTGGAGGGGCGCTTTCAAGGCTATTCTGGAGATTCGGCTCTCTTGCCCGAATCTTATCAGGATTTAGAAAAACTAGGCAAATACCTTGCTGAAATCCCCTTTGATGCTATTTATTCTAGTGATTTGCAGCGTGCACATAGCACTGCCGTAGAAATTGCCAAAGCCAATCACCATTGCCAAACCGTTCTAACCACGCCACAACTACGTGAATGGAATTTTGGAACGCTAGAAGGAAGCAAGATGGCAATTTTTCGTGCCATCTACCCCAAACAAGCCTGGGCACTCAAACATAATCTAGCACGATTTAAACACGATGTCTTTGATGCCGAATCTGTCCATCAGGTCACACAGAGAATGGTCGATTTTATCCAGTCTCTTCAAGAAGAAAACTTGGAAACAGTCCTCATCGTCAGTCATGGTGCCTTTCTAACCGCTTCTATCCATCGCCTGCTTGGTTTTCCACCAGCCCAACTGCGTCACCGAGGTGGTTTGGATAATGCATCGGTTACTATTTTAGAAACAAGCGATTTCGAAAACTTTACAGAATTAGCTTGGAATGATACCAGCTATAAAGCAAAACAGTAGAATTTTCTGCTGTTTTTTCCTATCCTATTAGCAATTTATACTGATTTTTTCTCTCTTCTATGATAAAATAGAAATAACAGACTTTGGAGGAATGAAATTTTTATGTCAACTGAACATTTTGAAGAATTAAATGACCAACAGATTGTCCGTCGTGAGAAAATGACGGCTCTTGCTGAACAGGGCATTGACCCATTTGGAAAACGTTTTGAGCGTTCTGCAAATTCAGCTGAATTGAAGGCCCAGTACGAAGACAAATCAAAAGAAGACTTGGAAGAATTAGGGCAAACAGCTATCATTGCAGGTCGTATTATGACCAAGCGTGGTAAAGGTAAGGCAGGTTTTGCTCACATTCAAGACCGCGAAGGCCAGATTCAGATCTACGTTCGTAAGGATGATGTTGGCGAAGAAAATTATGAAATCTTCAAAAAAGCAGACCTTGGTGACTTTATCGGTGTCGAGGGAGATGTCTTCAAGACAAACGTTGGTGAGTTGTCTATCCATGCTCGCAAATTGACTCACTTATCTAAAGCGCTCCGCCCATTGCCAGAAAAATTCCACGGTTTGACAGACATCGAGACCCGCTACCGCAAACGTTATTTGGACTTGATTACTAACCGCGAGAGCTTTGACCGCTTTGTGACCCGCTCAAAAATTATCTCAGAAATCCGCCGTTACCTTGACGGACTTGGTTTCTTGGAAGTGGAAACACCTGTCCTTCACAACGAAGCTGGTGGTGCTGCGGCTCGTCCATTCATTACCCACCACAATGCCCAAAACATTGACATGGTCCTTCGTATCGCGACAGAACTCCACCTCAAACGCCTGATTGTCGGC
This sequence comes from Streptococcus sp. 2018037, assembly GCF_019754195.1. Classification (NCBI taxonomy): domain Bacteria; kingdom Bacillati; phylum Bacillota; class Bacilli; order Lactobacillales; family Streptococcaceae; genus Streptococcus; species Streptococcus sp. 2018037. Next base: position 27,678 of record NZ_JAIJZQ010000013.1, on the reverse strand, counting down.
GGTATGGAACGCGTTTATGAAATCGGTCGTATCTTCCGCAACGAAGGTATGGATGCGACCCACAACCCTGAGTTCACTTCCATTGAGGTTTACCAAGCTTATGCAGACTATCAAGACATCATGGACTTGACCGAAGGTATTATCCAGCACACTGCCAAGGCTGTTGTCGGTGATGGTCCTGTGACTTATCAGGGCACTGAAATTGCTATCCATGAGCCATTCAAGCGTATCCATATGGTTGACGCTATTAAGGAACAAACTGGCGTGGACTTCTGGCAAGAGATGAGCTTCGAGGAAGCAAAAGCCCTTGCAGCTGAGCATAAAGTCCCTGTGGAAAAACACCATACAGAAGTTGGTCAAATCATCAACAGCTTCTTTGAAGAATACGTTGAAGCAACTCTTATCCAACCAACCTTTGTCTATGGGCACCCAGTAGCCGTATCTCCACTGGCTAAGAAAAACGATGAAGACCCACGCTTCACAGACCGCTTCGAGCTCTTCATCATGACCAAGGAATATGGAAACGCCTTTACAGAATTGAACGACCCAATCGACCAATTGGAACGCTTCGAAGCCCAAGCCAAGGCTAAAGAACTCGGTGACGACGAAGCGACAGGCGTTGACTACGACTACATCGAAGCCCTCGAATACGGTATGCCACCAACAGGCGGCCTCGGAATCGGTATCGACCGCCTCTGCATGCTCCTGACAGACACCACTACTATTCGGGATGTGCTATTGTTCCCTACAATGAAATAGGTAACAGGCTGACAAGGTCTGCTAGACCTTGTCACTCCCGATAATGAAATAAAAATTACAAACTGTTTAACACCGTTACTTAAAACACTCTTGGAAATTCCAAGAGTGTTTTTGCATGCAAAAAATCCCAACCACTTGGTCAGGATTTTCAGGAGATTATGAAAAATATTTAGGATTGACTATAGTATAGCTCATCTTATCAACTATCTCATCAGTCTTGGGACTGATTCTCTTCTTTTTTTGCAAAATAATCTCGGACAATTGGCGCGACTTCCTTTCCGTAGAGTTCGATGGCACGGAGGACATCTTCATGTGGCATAGATCCGATTGGGAGATGGAGGAAGAAACGGTCCAAGTCAAGTGTTCCAATAGTCTTGATAATTTTTTCAGCAACTCGTTTTGGATCTCCGACGATGGTTGCCCCTTCGTCTGTCAGGAAGTAGAGATATTGCGCCTTGGTCATCTCGCCCCAATATGGGCGGTCTTTGGCAATATTGTCCGTAATTACTTTAGTTGGATGATAGTATTCTTCCACAGCCTTGTCATGGTCGTCTGCAATCCAACCCCAAGAATGGGCTGCAACTTTCGTTTTCTTTGGATCATGACCTGAGTTGCGGGCAACCTTGCGATAAGCATCGACTAAAAGTTTAAAGCGATGGGCACCTGCACCAATGACAGCATAAACGATTGGCAAGCCTTTCTTAGCAATCTTGATGGTGGATTCTACATTGCCCCCAGTTGCCACCCAAATCGGAAAGTCTTCCTGAACAGGACGTGGATAGACTGGCTTATTATCGACTGACTGGGTAAAATGTCCATCCCACTTGAGATTGGTTTCCTTGTCGATTTCCAGAAGCATATCTAGCTTTTCATCGAAGAGTTCTTCATAGTCACGGAGATCATAGCCAAACAAGGGGAATGACTCCGTAAAGGAACCACGACCCGCCATGATTTCCGCTCTGCCATTTGACAAAGCATCAATGGTGGTGTACTGCTGGTAAAGTCTCACCGGGTCCATGGAGGAAAGGATAGAAACTGCTGATGTTAACTTGATATGCTTGGTATTAACGGCACCAGCTGCCAACACAATCTCAGGTGCAGAAACCGCAAAATCTTCTCGGTGATGCTCCCCAATCCCATATACATCAAGCCCCACCGCATCAGCTAGTTCGATTTCTTTGACTAGCTGACGGATCCGCTCGTCGTGGCTGTAAGTTCCCCCTGTTTTTTCTAGTGGGGTTGTTTCACCAAATGTTGAAATACCTAATTCTACCATGATGTGTTCTCCTTTGAAATCACTATTTCTTAATTGATGCGTTCATTTTATCTCCAACTAGTGATAAAATAAATTAATTTGCTCAAAAAATAAAACGACTAGGAAAACCTAATCGTTTCAACAGATTATTCATAGCGCAAAGCTTCAATTGGATCAAGCTTAGATGCTTTGTTTGCAGGTAGTACACCAAACACAATACCAACTACTGCTGAGAAAGCCAGACTACCTAACACAACAGGAATTGAAATTTCAGCAGCTATTCTTTCGCCCAACGCCTTGCTCACATTGAGCAAGAACACTATTGTCTGAGCGATTGCGAGACCAATTGCTCCACCAAGAGTTGTCAAGACCATCGCTTCTATCAAGAATTGAACCAAGATATTTCCTCTAGTTGCTCCAAGCGCTTTTCGAAGACCGATTTCACGAGTCCGCTCAGTTACTGATACCAGCATGATATTCATGACACCGATACCACCAACTAGCAAGGAGATACCTGCAACAGCACCGATAAACAAGGTAACGCCAGACATTTGAGATTTAAACTCCTCCAACATGGCTGACATATCATAAATCTCGTATCTCGCTTCTTTCAATCCAGTCGCTTTAGTCAAGTAATCTGCAGCAGCCTGACCAACTTCTGTTGCCCGTGTAACATCTTCAACATGGACAAAGATTTGAGAATTTTCTTTCATGCCTGTTTCAGCAGCCAGCTGCGTATTAGTCATGACGGCATTTCCACCTGAATTCATTCCATAAATAGCTGTCCCTGCTTTCGGATCTTTGTAAACCCCTATTACTAGATAGGCATTGCTATTAACACTAATCGTCTGATTGAGAGAGTTCTCTATAGAACCAAACAACTTCTCTGCTAGTGCCGTATCTAACATAATCATACGTGAAAAACGACTATAGTCGTTAGCTGTAAACTGACGACCAGCTAAAATCTCATACTCTTTCACAGCAAAGAAATTCTGGCTAACACCAGTAATAGTGACATTCTCTGCTTTTTTATTGCCCGATCTGACTTCAGCTATGTTGCTAATACTGGAGTAATAGTTTGATACGCCATCAATCTCTAGCAGTCCTTTTAAAGTAGAATCCGTCAAATCCGGCTCTTCCTCTAAAATTGGTTCTTCCGTCGACGCTGTGCCAAACGGACCGAAAGCTGTGCTTGAACTGGAGAAGGCAGTAAAGTAAACCTGAACATTATTTTGATCACCAGCTAGAGACTTTTCTATGCTTTTGGCCACCCCTGTTCCCATGGCAACAATAATGACAACTGCAGCCACACCAATGATGATACCTAACATAGTAAGGAGCGATCTCATTTTATGAGCCATAATAGATTTGAGGGCGAATTTCCAATTTTCCATCTAAACTCCCTCCCTTCGACTATCTTCGGTAATTACTCCATCACGTAGAACGATTTTTCGTTTTGCGTAGGCAGCAATCTCAGGCTCGTGCGTAACCATGATAATGGTCTTTCCTTCATTATTCAACTCCGTCAGAAGTTGCATAATCTGCTCACCTGTCTTGGTATCTAGGGCACCTGTAGGCTCATCTGCTAAAATAATAGCTGGGGTATTGACTAGTGCACGTGCAATAGCTACCCGTTGTTTTTGACCACCAGACAATTCTGATGGTAAATGCGTCATCCGCTCTGCCAATTCAACTTTTTCAAGATATTGTTTAGCTAGTTCCTTACGTTTGCTTGATGGAACTCCAGCATAAATCAAGGGTAATTCTACATTTTGAAGGGCGTTAAGTTTCGATAAGAGGAAAAATTGTTGAAAAACGAAACCGATTTGGTCATTCCGAACCTGAGCTAATTTTTTCTCAGAAAGTTGACTGACTTCTTCACCTTCCAACCAATAGTTTCCTGAACTGGAACGATCTAAAAGCCCAATAATGTTCATCAAGGTTGATTTCCCTGAACCAGAGGGCCCCATAATGGCAAGAAATTCTCCCTCTTCCACCTCTAAATCAATATTCTTTAAAACTTGGAGTTCTTGATCACCATTTTTGTAGGATTTATTGATACTTGTTAGTCTAATAAGCTGGTTCTTCATTGGCTTCAACCTCTTTGCCATCTTCGAGATTCGGAGTTGGAATGGTAATAACCTTATCTCCTGCTGCTATACCAGCGGTCACTTCCTGATTCAAAGCATCTGCGTTCCCCAGAGTGACTTCTACTTTCTTAGCTTTCCCATCAACCAAGGTCCACACATAGTTTTTATCTTCTTCTGGCACAACTGCGGACACCGGAATTAAAATGTTTTTACTTGTATTGACAACCTCAATATTTACAGAAAATCCTTGCTTCAACTCACCTAATTCACTAGTTAAAGCTGCCTTAAATGGATATTTAGCACCTGAACCACTGGTTCCTGTTGTAGCAGCACCAGCTTGATCACTAGATGGATAGTTTGAAATATAGGTAATTTTCCCTGTCCAAGTCTTATCGGGATATACCTTGCTAGTCAGCTTGACCTCTTGATCCACTGCAATGTTAGCCAAATCGTATTCTGTCAAACTACCTGTTACTTGCAAACTACCTTGGTTTACAATATGTACAACTGTTTGGCTCGATGTAGAATTCTTAGAAACAGCCTTATTCACCTCAACAACTGTACCAGCAACGGTACTAGTTACTGTCGCTTCTGTTAAGGCTGTATAGGCTTTATCAACCGCAGCTTGAGCATCTGCGTATGAATCATTCAAGTCTGCCAACTGCATATCTACTGAACGTTGTGCAGTAGCAGTTGCTGCAGCATCTGTTTCTGCATCACCAGTTGTTTGAATAGTCTGACCGTTAGTTCTTAAGTCTGCAATTTGGCGACCAATCTTATCACGACCACGAACAGCAGTATCCAAAGCAGACTGTAATTCTGTAGCATCATAGCGAATCAAAGGGGTACCTACTTCGACCTTAGCACCTGGAGCAACCAAAACCTCACTCAAATCTCCCTTAGAAGGATCATAGTAAACATACTGCTCGTCTGCTGCTGTAATCGTTCCTGTAAGTAGCGTTGAGGAAGCAATTGAGCCTTCTTTAGCAACAGTATAGGTCATACTCATGGCTACATCTTCCGAAGATGATGGCGATGTTAGCATATTGCTAAAAATTAAAGCCCCACCTACTAAGGCAACTGCGACCACTCCAAGACCACCAAACAAAGCAATTTTTGCTTTCTTTGTCTTTAACATAACAAACTCCTTTTCTTTACAAAACATACCTATTTGTGTTGTCTATATAATACACAAATACAAGAACAAATGCAAGTTTTTTCCTAACTATTTTATAAAAAGTTAGGCAATTTTCCCACTTACATTTTTGTAAGGTAACGTAGCAGATTTTTGATTGACATACAAAAAAGCGTTACAATGAATATAATTATTGACCTTTATTGGAGGAAATTTATGAAAGTGTTTGATATTATCGCTATCGGAGGCGGGAGCGGAGGCATCGCTACCATGAACCGAGCCGCTATGTACGGTGCCAAGACAGCAGTTATTGAGGGAAGCTATCTAGGAGGGACCTGTGTTAACCTTGGCTGTGTACCCAAAAAAATTATGTGGTACGGTTCTCAGGTAGCAGAAGCCATCCAGCATTATGGACCTGAATATGGATTTACTAGCCAAGAAGTAACCTTTGATTTTGCTACCTTGCGTAAAAATCGCGAAGCCTATATTGAGCGTTCACGCGCATCCTACGGTAATACTTTTAACAATAACGGAGTAGAAGTTATCCAGGGTTTCGCACGTTTTGTGGACAATCAAACGGTTGAAGTCAATGGTGAGCTGATTCGTGCAAAACACATTGTCATCGCAACTGGCGCCAAACCGGCAGTCCCTGCTATTCCTGGTAGTGAGCTAGGGATTGTATCTGACGATGTCTTTGCATGGGAAGAATTACCTTCTTCTGTGGCTGTGATTGGTGCTGGTTATATCGCTGTGGAAATGGCTGGTCTCCTACATGGACTCGGTGTCCAAACTGACCTCTTTGTTCGTGGCAATCGCCCTCTTCGTAGCTTTGATACTTACATTGTTGATGCCTTGATGGAAGAAATGCAACGTACCAACCTTCCACTCCATACCGGGAAAACTCCTGTCAGTCTTGTAAAAACTGATGATGGACGAATCCAGATTAACTTTGCTGACGGTAGTAGCCATATTGCTCAGAAGGTCCTTTGGGCAATTGGACGTAAACCAAATATTGACAAACTCAACCTAGAAGCAACTAGTGTTCAACTTACTTCTTCAGGACATATTTCTGTCAATGAATACCAAGAAACAGTTGTACCAGGCATCTATGCCCTCGGTGATGTGACTGGTGAAAAGGAATTAACACCCGTTGCAATCAAGGCAGGTCGTCTTTTGGCAGAACGTTTATTTAACAATAAACCAACCGCAAAAATGGATTACACAACCATCCCAACTGTCGTCTTTGCTCACCCCGCTATCGGGACCGTTGGTCTAACTGAGGACGAAGCAATTGCCCAATACGGTCAGGACAATGTAAAAGTCTATACTTCAGCCTTTACTTCTATGTACACTGCCCTAGAAAACAACCGCCAAATGGCCAAGTTTAAATTAGTAACTGTGGGAGAAAATGAAAAAGTCGTTGGACTGCACGGCATTGGCTATGGTGTCGATGAAATGATTCAAGGATTCTCAGTTGCTATCAAAATGGGAGCTACAAAAGAAGAATTTGATGCCGTTGTCGCCATCCATCCGACAGGTTCTGAAGAATTTGTTACTATGCGTTAACTCAATTGAAAAAGGTCCAGACATGAAGGTCAGCACTGTCTGGACTTTTTCTTATGGTAATATAGCAATTGCTCGCACTGGTGAACCCGAAGCCTTCTCCCAATGAGGAAAAGCGATTGAAATCAATGCACCTGTTGGTGGTACCTGATTCAAGTTTGCCAATACTTCCAACTGATAAATATCTTTTGATAGGAGATAGTATTCTTCTGGTAAATTTCCTCCGTGTTTGGCTGTAGATACTCCTGAATCGGTATCCAATGTTTCATGGCCAACTGCTTTCACCTGACGTTCTTCAATCAAATATTCTAGAGCTTCATGACTCCATCCTGGTGTACGTTGAACTCCATCTTCGTCTAGATTACGAATGGTATCTTGACTAGGTCAGCGCTTTGACCAATCCGAACGAAAGGCAACAATAGATTCTGGCGCTATTGGACCATATTCAGCCTCAAAGTCTAAAATATCCTGCTTAGTTATCTCATAGTCATTATTTTCTATAACAGCAGCTGATTTATCAATAGCGTAGAGTGGCAGGAGTAAATCTTTCAAATCAATCTCATCAAGATAACGAGCTCCTTCTACAAAATAAATCGGAGGATCAACATGGGTTCCATACTGCCCCACAACAGTAAATTGTTCGACAAAGAAGCCATCCTTATGAGTAAAATAGGGCTTTCTTTTCGAGAGCTGGTAGCACAGGGAAATGCGGGCTCTTTTCATTGATTTGGTGAGTCAAGTCTACCCAAGTTTTAGATTTAAGAGTACGGTAAATATCAAGTAATTCTGTCATAGAAATCCTCACTTTCTTTTTTTATTATTCTAGCATAGGTGTAGGTTGTTTTACATATAATTTGTTGTTTCTTTACTATATAAGCTTCTTATTAGTTGTTATAAAAATCACCTATAGAGTTGTTACAGCCGATGAAAGAGCATTGACTTTCTTATCCAATCTCACTATAATTTTTGTTAACCATAAAATTTAAAGAGGATAACAAATGAAAACAACTTCTATCAAATCACTTGTTTATATCGCTATTGGAACAGCCTTAATTTCCACCCTTTCACAAATCAGTCTGTCTATTGGACCTGTACCATTTACATTACAAACCCTGGCTATCGGCTTAGTAGCTTGTCTATACAAACCCAAGGAGGCAATTACAAGTGTCAGCTTATATCTAGTTCTTGGCGCTATCGGTTTACCTGTTTTTGCTGGTTTTTCTGGTGGCTTTGCTGCACTCACAGGACCGACATCTGGCTTTCTATGGGGGTTTCTACTCTACACTATCATCACTTCTACCCTCACTAAATCAGACTCCTCACCAGTTACAATTTTTCTAGCCTGCCTACTTGGAACAAGTATCTGTTTCCTTCTCGGCTGTTTTGTATTTAAGCTAGTTTCAGGTGCCAGTTGGACTGACACTATCGGATGGACTGTTTTGCCTTTCATTCTTCCTGATTTAGCTAAAATTACACTAGTCATGATTTGTCATCGTTTATTGCAACCTGTTATCAAAAAAGAAGCCTATTTTGCTTAGGCTTCTTTCATTTATTTATTAGTAAACGCATCGAGTAGAACTTGAAATTCCTCATTGCTAAGAGTGATCCCTTTCCCCATCTTGGTATGGTCAGGACTCCAGGTACGGATGTCATACTTGGCTGGTGCCCCATTAAAAGATACTCGATTAAGCTCCTTGGTCCATCCTTTATCATTTTCAGATAAGACCAATAATTTTTCTTCAATTTCAAATGTAAATTCTGCCATTTGTTACCTCCTCGCTTATCTATTCGAAAAAGCTTGTCATTTTTATAAAAATTAGATAATATAATTATATCAAGTTTGAAAGGATTATGCCATGAAGAGGTTTTTAGAAGTTATTTTCGAGCAGATCACCGTCTTTTTAGAACATGGCAAAGCTCCTAAGTCTATTGAGCCAGATAGCAAGGAAGAAATCAAGAATAACTTGGAGCTGGCTTTGTATAAAAAAGCTGCAGTCCATGTCATCTATGGCGATCGTAGTTTCACAGGTGACATTGTGAAATATGATACCAATCGCCAACGGATTATCATGAAAAATTTCAAACGTCAGGTTACCAGCATTATAAAAATCGAGGACATCAAAAAAGTTACCTTGGTTCCAGATAGCATCAAGACTTCTCAACAACAAACAAAAGGCTGAAATTTCAGCCTTTTTATGTTTATGCACGAATAGTTAGGGATTGTCCATCTTCTTGGTAGAGGTTGATGAGGCCTGATTTGCAGGCACGAATCATGTCGCCAGGATAAATTTCACGGTCCAGCTTAATAGTTAAGAGTTCCATAGGCTTGTTGGCCCGGTCAATCTTTTCTCCATTTGAATCACGAAGGTCTTGGATAGTCGTTTCAAAATGACGGAAACCAGGTCCGTAGAACTCCACTTGGTCGCCTTCGTTGATAACATTGCGTTGGCGAATGGTGGCGGTCATGTTTTCCTTGTCAAAGGCTACTACTTCCGCGATGAATTTGTATTCTGGAATTTTACGGCGGGCACCGAAGAGCTGCTCATTTTCACTCGGTGGGCTGTAGTAGAAACCTGTTGCCAATTCGCGTTGGGCAACCTTCCACATTTCATCAATCAGGTCTTGTTTGATTGCCTCAAACTTCTCTGGGCTTTCAAGATAAGCATCTACCGCTGCCTTGTAGCAGTTGGTTACGGTTGATACATAGTGGACGGATTTCATCCGGCCTTCGATTTTCAGGCTATCGACTCCGTTTTCAATCATATCTGGAATATGGTCGATCATACACATATCCACCGCAGACATGGAGAACTCCTCTGGTATTTCCCCCTTAATCGAACGGCGTTCTTCGCCAAAAGGTAGGTCATAGAGGTTGTACTTCCAGCGGCAAGACTGAGAGCAACCACCGCGGTTGGCGTCGCGTTTGCTCATGTGGTTGGAGAGGACGCAGCGACCTGAGTAGGAGATACACATGGCACCGTGAACAAAGGCTTCGATTTCAACGTCTGTCCGTTTGCGGATTTCAGCCACTTCTTCCATGGTCACTTCGCGGGCCAAGACAACACGGGTCAAGCCCAATTCCTTCCAAAACTCAAAGGTTTCGTAGTTGGTAGATGATGCCTGAGTTGACAGGTGGATTTCAAGGCCTGGTGCTTCAGTCGCACAGATGACGATAAGAGCTGGGTCGGAAACGATAACCGCATCCAAGCCCATGTCTCGCAATTCGCGGAACCAGGCTCCTGCTCCCTCTTCATTTCCCTCGTGGGTAACCATGTTGGCAGCTACATAGACCTTGGCACCGCGGGCATGGGCATATTCGATCCCTTCCCGCATCTCGTCCATGGTAAAGTTCCCTGCTCGGCTACGCAGACCGTAGGCCTGGCCACCGACAAAGACAGCATCAGCACCATAATCAATGGCTACCTTCAATTTCTCCAAAGTCCCAGCAGGTGACAAGACCTCGGGACGCTTTAATGTTTTTGACATAATAAACTTCTTTCTATTTACGACGGTTTCCACGTGAAAACGATACTTTTTCATGTGGAAACCTAGTACAGAGTTTAGAAAATCGCCCAAAGGCGTTTTCGTGCTCTGACCTTACATAGTAAGTGACAGAGCTAACTCTGCCAGGTTAAAGTAAATAAATTGTGCTATAAATATTGTTATTTAACCTTATTGCGGTCAAATTCGTAGAAGCCTGTATCCAAGCCACGTTCAGCTGGATGGAGCTTGCGCACCTGTTCATCCAAAAGGAAGGCCTGATCATAAGTGAATTCGCCTTTTTCAATCAAATCTCTTGCTTGAACAAAAAGCTTAACAATTTCAACAAAGTTCTGACCAGGGCAATAGATACCATCAAGCTTCCAATTATGATAACCATGTTCATCTAATTCTGATAGCTTGGTCATCATATCAATGTCATTGTTGATAAAGATATGGGTACCGTGCTTGTCCTCAAAGATAGAATAGTGGCTATCTGGGTCGCTCGGCTCAGCTAAGAAAAGTCCGCGTCCACGTGACAAGTCTGTTTCATCCGCCTTTGTAAAATTGTAGTAATTCTGTAACAAGGTTCGTTTAGAATGGTGAATAACAGAGGCGCCGTAGACCAAGATTTCCGCTGGCATTTCCAAGTTCTTAGCAATATCAAAGAGTTCTTCTGATGGAATCTCTCTTGCTAAAACAGACTCTACTGCTCCATGATCTTTCCAAAAGTTAATCTGACGGCTGGAAGTCACAAAGACAGATGTATCATAGATTAGCTTGAAATTGTAGCCATCACGTTTATTGATATAGAAAATTCCAGTATCTCCGACAACCAGATAATCAACCTTGATTTCCCTCATTAGCTCCATAAACGGTTTGATATTGTCCATCATATCTTGGTGCATGAGGGCATTGGCAGCGACCGTCAATTCCTTCCCAGCGCTATGAACTAGCTCTGCTATTTCCCTGAGTTCATCATAGGTAAAATTTGTTGGGATGCGAAGAGCATGGTCGGCTTCACCTACATAAATGCGGTCAACGCCTGCTGTAAGCAGTTCCTTGACCTGTTCAATACTTTCAGCTGTTGCTGTAATGATAATTTTTCCCATAAGGATAATTATATCAAAAAGAGAAATATCTGATAAGTGACTAGCTGTGTTTTAATATTCAGACTTTTCTAATATCCTTCTTGTAACATTATTGTAATATAAATGACATAATAATTCATCAATGATATGGTATTCTTTAAGGAGCAGAAAAGGAGACGATATGCCATTAAGACACTATCAGTCCCATGAGTACCAGTACGAAGAGTATATCCCGAAAGAGAAAAAGGCTAATTTTCAAACCTATCAAGCAAAAAATACCAATAAAGAACGTCTAAAGGAATTGTTGTTTTTTGTTAATATCGCATTTTTTAGTTTGATAACAGTCATCGCTAGTTATGTCTATCTATCCGTAGGCATTCCTGTTTTTATTGCCATCATATTGGCAAGTGCGACGGGTTTTCTTGGACTACGTTTGGTTCAAATTGGACTAAAGAAGAAATTTAAACCCAGACAAGTTATCAGAAAAAATGAATAATGAAGTATGAAGACAGAGAAAGTTATTCTCTGTCTTTTTTGCATGAACCACTGCCGTCTGTAAACAATTGATTTTCTGCACCTCTTAATATAGTCTGGTAATTTTCTATCTTATAATCTAAACGTTCTAGAGCTTGCTGAATTTCCAACAATCGTAACTGCAGGACTTCCCGTTCCTCTTTTAGTAAATCAATCCGGGCTTCCACAGTACTATCGCCAGCCTGCACCAAGCCCATATACTCAATCAAGCGCTCAATAGACATACCAGCACTCCTAAAGCAGCGAACAAATTCCAAAACGGCTACATCATTTTCCACAAAGTCCCTTACTCCAGAAGATTTTCTTGCAATTTTGGGAATAAGCCCTATCCGCTCATAGTAGCGAATGGTATCTGCCGATAGACCTGTTACATCACTAACTTCTTTAATGTTCATATTCATTCTCCCTTAGTTTTGTATATCTATTATATACCTTTAAGTCAACTCTAAGTCAAGTATGCGACAAAAAATCTGGGTTTCCCCAGATTTGCTATTTTATAAATAGTCCCCTTTAACCACAAAGAAGCTGCCACGGATTTCGCCTGCTAGTTTGAAGCCGTTGGCGGGCAAACTTGAATTTGCCTTCAAATTCTTTGGGAATTTCAATGCCGTCTGACAATTTGAAACCGACCGATCGCTTGCCGCCTTCTTCAAGCGTATAGAGGACATTGACATATCGTCATTTGGTTTATCTTCTATTTCACCTTTTGGATGATTGGGAGTTGGAAAAATCTCCCTTTCCTAAGCTTAAAAGCTAAAGAACAAAGTCGAATAGTCTGACATTCTTTGCGATACTATCTAAGTCACATAAACAAATTTACTTCTTTTTTTATAAAAAATAAACTCCAAAGTAGTCCTAATAAACATAAAGCAATAAAAGGAGAAACCAGTATAGGTTTTACAATTGATCCCTCTGAGACTACTTGCTTAGTAAGTAGTTGATTTTCAATTCGGTGACCTCTAACTAATAATCGGTGGCTATTAACACCATAAGGTGTGCAAGTCACAAGGGTTACGAAATCCTCATTCGGATCTATCATCAAAGGAGATACATCATCTGGAGTAACCGTAATAATTTTATCAATTTCGTATGTCAGAGTGTTATCTAAAACTTGTATCATAAATGTGTCCCCTATAACCAGCTGATCTAAATCAGAAAACAGTTTTGCAGAAGGCAATCCCCGATGTCCTGAAATAGCAGCGTGACTTCCCTGACCGCCAATGGGAAGGGAAGTCCCAGCAAGGTGACCTACTGCTACCTGCAATACGGCATCATCCGTTCCGTGATAAATAGGTAACGTTGTCTGTAATTTAGGAATTTCTACATAGCCCATAATACCAGTATCTGTGATATTTAAAATTGATTCATACTTTTTTAAAGCTACACTGTCTATATTTAAATTAGGTATTGTCCCCTTTTCGAGCGTGCTATTATATGCACTAACATTTTCTAAAATTTTTTGTTTTTCTTCTTTTGAAATATCCAATAATTTCTCAGAATAAGTAGCTACTGCTTCTGATTGATAATGTGAGTTCCAATAATCACTTACTGTTGGATATAATAACAATAATAGGCCAGTTATTAAGAAAAAGACTAGCAGACTCGTTATGTAATTATTTTTAGATTTGGAAATCATAATAACCTCATTTTGAATAATAGGAAAAGAGGCTGGGAAAAAGGCCAGCCTCGCTTCTCAGAGTTCGTGTCTACATCTCAGCGTAGTGGTTGATTGGGTTTAACAGTCCACTGGACTGTTAAAGGTTGGAGATAGGAGTTGCAAAGCAAATCTCAGTAATTCATGTTTTACGCTTCAAATCTGACCTCTACGACTGTTGCGAACAAGTTAGCTTAATTTCCAACCTATTCCAAATTTACTTAAGGTCTACACGTTTCTTCGTCACAAGAAGGACTGCTGAACTGATTGCAAACAATGCCCCAATAAGGTAAAGCATCTTTGTCCCAACGCTACCTGTTGACGGCAGTAATGAACCTTTTTTATTAATGACATTTGTTGAGAGAGAGCCATCTTGCAAGTTTGAAGTAAATTTCAATTCTTCGTTACCTGACAGTTTGTTCAATGTTGGCATTGCAGACTCAATAGTATATTCCGCAGTAATTGTAAACTCAAGTGGCTTGATTGTATTGTAACCACTTGGAGTGGTAGTTTCTTCTAATTTGTAGTCTCCAGCATCAAGGCCTTTAAATTCAAATTTAGTTAGTTCGCCACCTTTTATTTCTTCACCAACCTTTTTCCAATCATTCTTTACTTTTTTATAAAGAGTAAATCCTGCACCTGTCAAAGCCTTCCCATCCTGGTCTTGCTTATTTACAATAGTTTGGTATGTAAAGACAATAACTACATCTTTTGGTGTTCTACCGTGCCCTTCAGAGTTAGGATTGTTTGAGTACACTAACTCAACTTCATTTCGGTTTCCCTGTCCACCAATAACAGCTTCTGAAGTTAATGTTGCTGTATATTCTACAACCACTTTAGTTTTAGAATTGATTTTTTGATTTTCAATAGATTTCAAATTTTCAATAGAGATTTGAAGTTCTTTAGGATTTTTACTAATTTTAAATTTGTCTGTGACTTCAACTCTATTTTTACCTTCGTTTTCTAAATAAATTTTAGCATCTTCATTATATTTCAACCCCTTAGATAAAGTATCAACAAATTCAAGGTTATATGTTTGATAATCATCAAAATTACTTGGTAGGGTTGCTGTCAATTTAAAAGGAACTTGGTCATTAAAATCATAATCTGCTGCATCTTGCCAATTTGATTCTACACCTGTGGTATCATTTTTATCTTTAACTTTCTTTTCAACGGTTGGAATGTCACTTTTTAAAGTAGCTTCTGCATCTCCGACAACTTTCAAAATAAAGCGAGTATAAGAAGTATTTGTTTTCTTATTCGTAGCTTCTTGTGAAAAATCTTTATCTTTAACTAGGTAGTAACCCGGCTTTAACCCAGGGAGAATTGTCTTGTCAGCAGTACTCACAACTGATTTTGAAGGAGCCCCTTTTAAATGTTTACCGGCTTCAAATGCAAACTCCTTAACTTTGTTAGAGTCGTCATTTTCCTTACCTAATAAATCTACAATATCTGTTACCTCTTTCTTTTCTTCAAAAGTAAAAGGTGTAACATCAGAGCCCCATCCAATATTTGAAAGTGTCTTACCGTCTTCTGAAATTTCACCTTTAAAAATTTGGTAGGCTTCATAGGTATGACCAGCTGTTGTACCATTGATTGTTAAACTGTAATTTCTAGATTCCTCAGCAGAAACCTTTAGAATACCCAAGGCATAGAACATGACTGTAAAAAATACTGTAAAGATTGTTATTAACTTTTTCACGAAAATATCCTTTCTGACTTAAAAAATTTTTTATAAAATAATTTCTCACCATTTTCTGCAGTTATAGCACAGTCTCTCCTCCTATAACGCATATAAATGAATCAACTATACAAATTAAATTTATAGAATAATCCTCCCGCAACAACCAGTAATACTATTACTCCCAATAAGTAATACATGATTACACCTGGTCCACCTGTATTAGGCAACACGTATTTTCGGGTAGAGACGTTTCTTATGGTTATTATCCCCGAAACAATGGCTGCATTTTCTGGAGTAGTTACATCCACCTCATTATTCTCAGATTGATAGCTAGTGTTATAACCAATTATTGGATGCTCCTGTACAAAATAACTGTACGTAACAGTCTCTCCTTCTTCCTTACCTTTTTTAGGAAGTTCATGATATGTCTTACTCCAATTCATCGTATGATTGAGGGTCTCGCCACTCAAATAATCTTTTATAATTTTACGTCCGTCATCAAAATGAACTATTTGCTTCAAATCATAGCTAATTTCTCCGTTCACACGATCCGTTGGCTGCTTATCTGCTGTAAACCATTGTTTATTGACCGTAATGCTTGTCATATTTAACTTCTGGTTTTTTATTGTCAATATCCCCTTAACAATAGCTGCTTCTGCTGGATTTACCGTATCAGCATTACTCTCATTCAAATAACAAACACTATAGCCTGGTAGGGGGACTTCCTCTACATAATAAGCATAGCTAACCTTTTGTTTAGCTTCATTTACACCTGATATTGGTAAATTATCATACCGTTTTGTCCATTGTTCAGCCGCAGTTAAGGTCTGGTTAGCTTGATAGACTGTTGTTGTCTTCGTTCCATCTTCTGTCGTGGAAATTTGGTTAAGATTATACGTAATGGAAGAAATTGTTGGTTCTCCAATCTCACTTCCATCCTCATTTAACCACTGCTTCCTTACAGTGATTGATGTTTTTGTTGGCACAACTTCTTTTTTATTACTAATAGTAATAACCGGGGTTTTACGCTCTGCTTCTCCAGCTGATTCAGCCTGTGATGCAACAACACTTGCACTAACACTAACTGAATTGCTACTCCATCCTGTAAATCCCCATGTCGCTGTCATATTGGTAGCAGCAGTTGGAACCCGTAATTTTTCTGTAATTTTAATTAAAAAACCATTGCTATACTTACCAGTCGCATCATCATAAAATTCATTCTTTTCTATAATGATTGCAGAGGAATTAGGATTATATTGAGCACTAGTTATTTTCTCTAATCCCTCAGTCCCTCCATGCATACTATCAGGCATATAGGTATGTTTAAGAGCATTTGGAACCTTAAATATTTCAAGATTAGTAATATCAGTTTGACCTTGGTTATCAAGAGTAATTTGATGTTTCCCCAAAAACCAACTGGAAACATAATCTCTAGATAGGTCATTTCCATTATTGATATAAATAATTCGTTCAACTTCTCCAGTAAGACGATTAACAGAGGCTACCTGATTACGAATTTTTAATCCTTTAGCTACACCGCCTGGCATCTCTCTGGAAGCCCCATAATCAATATAAAATGTTTTTGAAGGTTGATTTTGTCCATCTATAACATTTGTAAAACTTTGTTTACCTGAATAAGGTACATTCTTCAAATCCGCTCCCATAGTCGCATAACTTGCTGAAAGCTTGATATTCTGTTCTCGTCGTACATAATCATTAAATGTATAAATAAAGCTATTTGTCGCTTCATCATACCTTCCTGTAGCTACAACCGTATCTCCAACTTTCAAAGGAATAGGCGGTAAAGTACGTTCTCTAATCCCTGTAGGTGATAATTTACTATCCAACTTAATTGTGAAAGAATCTCCCGGTTGAGTATCTGGTTTAACTTTAAGTTCAAAAGCTAACTTTATAAACTCTCCACTGGTCATCCACACTGCATCTTCATTATCTTTTTTTGTATCACTTCGCGTTGAAGTCAGCTCGTATTTTAATACTTCAACTACATTTTCTACTTTAGGCTGCCTAATAATAGTATTACCCCGGGACTCTGATATTTTCTCTTCAGATGTTGAATCGGTGGATTTTATATATTTGGCTTCCACAATTCCGTAATGATTAACTCTGATTTCATAGTAATCATTCAATAACTGATAACCTTCAGGCGCTTTAGTCTCTCTAAGGGTATACGTTCCTTTCGTTAGATTTGAGAATACAGTCCCCTTTGAATCGTTAGTAGTAGTTATCGTTTGCATAACTTTACCAGTTGAATCAGAAAGAGTAAATACAGCACCTGCTAATGCCTTCCCTTTCTCATTTACTTTCTTCAAAGTAAAGCTTCCACTTTGTTCAGCTATCTGAACATTTGACGCCGAGCGTAAAAAGGAATCCATTGAGACAGTTGCTTCTGTCACTTCTCTTGTTAATACAAAGGGATTTTCCTTGCTTCCATTCCCTGTTTTATTTACCAATTCACTATTTGTTGCTGCTCGTTCAATTATTCGATACGTCGCTGAGGAATTTGCTACATTTTCCCATACTAACTGAGTAGAAGTTGCTTCATCCGGCGCTTCAATACTTTGAACAGCATTTTCAACTTCTGCTATTCTCCATGAACCATCTTCATTTTGAACTTGCAATTCTATATCAATAACGTCATCACTATCAAACTCATTCCATTCTTTTCTTGCATATAAAGTGATAGGCTTTTCAGCTGTCTCTACTAGTGTGTAGTTGAAGAAAGAATCTGAAGAAAATTCAATACTGGTGAGTCCTGTTTCATCTGTCTTTATTTCTGTTTTATCTGTTAAATCTTCAACACTATCTAAATCATTATTTTTGAAATGATAGAACTTCCATTTTGTCGAGCTTTTTTCTACAGGTATACTATTTTTAAATGTAAATGAAACTCTCACTTCTTTTTGAGGTTCGATTTTTTCTCCTGATTCAGTCAAAAAAGAAAGTTCGTAGGAATGAGCCTGCTGAACAATCTGAGAATTTTCCTCAAGAATAGATGATACTCTATCACTATATTTTGTACTATCTTCTGAAGGTAAAACCTGTAATCGAACAGGCTGTTCAAATGTATGAGCCTCATAGTTAACTTGTACAGTTATATTTTCATGTTCAGCGAATAAGCTTCCAGCAGATTGAACCTGTGCCAACTGTGACTCCGCCTGTTCTTCTTGAACTGGCTGTTCTACTGTTGTTGGCTGATTATAGACTGATTGCAGAACACTCTCCTGACTGTCTGTCTCTAAAGTAATGGCTGGTAAAATCAGCAAATACGATATTCCAAAAGCCATAATTATTGACAACGCCATAGTTATTTTTGCAGTCTTTTTCTCTCGAAAGTATTGCTGAACAAATTTAAACAATCTTTCCCATAATATTTTCATGTTTTCTATCTCCTTCCTTTATTTTATTACTCCCATTTTATGAAATGGCCATATCCGAAAGGTTAACTTTCCAACCAGTTGCTCCTCACCAATTGACCCAATAGCTGTATTTCTAGAATCAATAGATACACTGCGATGATCTCCCATTACAAAATATTGACCTTCTGGAACCTGGTACGGTAGTTTAATATCCGTTTGACCATAGGCCTTATCTTTAACATAGGGTTCGTCTAATGTTTTTCCATTTACATAAACATTCCCCTGCTCATCTATATTTACCCACTGACCAGAAGTGGCTACTACTCTTTTTACCAAAACCTTATTATTGTAGTAGAATGCAACCATATCTCCAGTTGAAAGTGTATTTGTCTTCACAGTTGCCACCATATCACCTGCTTCCAGAGTAGGAGACATGGAACTTCCATAAATATGCAGAACTGGCAACCATAACATGGCTATTAATACTGCAAGTGCAGCGACAGTAATAAGCGTGAAAATAGTATTTTTTAATGTCTCAAGATACCGCTCTTTATATCGTATTTTATTCAGCTCCTCTGACATTATTGATATACTGGGTAAATCTGATATGGTAACATAATCCTTATTTTTATTAGTCGCCATCCTCATCTATTCTCCCTATTTCACAATTATCAGATTGTTTATGTGTAACTTTTTGAACCTGTTCAAGATAAATATTTGCAGCCAATTGTGCTTCTTCAAAAATCCTAGTAACTGCTAGAGACGCCTCCGCTATCGAACCAATTTCTCCCAAAACCGCTTCGCGATACTCAATTCTTTTTTCCAAATCTACTAATTTTGCTTGATAAGACTCTATTTCCCTTGCCTGCTCAACCAAGAGTTCAAATAATTCAGAACGCTTCAGTTTTCTAAGGTCTTTTGCATTTAACATTGCTTCTTCCTCTCTCCTTTTTGCTTATATTGCTTTAGCTACAAAATATATGCTTGTTTGCTTCTAAATATCACATATCAATCAAAATATATACATTTTTGTAAATATAATACAATCAAATTAGCCTGTACATGATACCAAGCCAATCCTTAGTTTGTCAACAATGCCAATTTCTTAAAAAAACACAAAAAAATCAGAACTTTTTGCACATATATGTTTAAGAAAAAATATGTATGCAAATCGAAAAACTACATCCTTCTGATTTCTCAAACAATTCCATTAATATAAATATTTTTTTCATAGCTAGTGCATCACTAGATTCCCCTCATTTATTTCATATATTTTTTTGAAAAAACATACAAAAAACAAAGAAAAAACAATTTATTACATTACCCTGTATAAGGGATAAATTGATTTTAGTAGTGATTTGCAGATTGTAACTTATTTAAAATTGAACATCCTCCAACTTCAGATTTTTAGAAACGCATACACTGCTCCTATCTAGCAATAAATCGGAGAAAAAATATTTCCTAACGAATGATAGAGAAGTTCTTTAAATATAACGTAGAACCTGTATTTGATAACAAATGTTTCTAACTAAATACTATTCACAAACCTCTATTACTCTTATGTGGGTATATGAGTTTTATCCTATTATTACTCAGATAAGACTAGGAGTAAAAACCGTTCTATTAGCAATTTCACTGAAAACGTCCCACAATCACCTAAAACATTATAAACACAAAATGAAAGAGAGAAAGAACTAGACAGATAATACTCAATGAAAATCAAAATCAGACTAGACGACGAAGATGCAGATAAAACTGAAGTTCATCAAACCAAGTCAACAACGTCTGATTTTGATTTTCGAAGAGTATAAAAAAGAATTCGGCAATAAATCTTTATCCCAGTTGTTGAGCTGAAACAATCTGTCTCCAAACGTTTTTACTACACTGGGATGTTGGTCAAACTTTGAGAAATAGTATTGTTTTTTTGCCTAGGCTCATTTTTGCATACAAAAAAACCTGATCACACGATCAGGCTTTTCAGGAGATTATGAAAAATATTTAGGATTGGGTATAGTATAACCAATATTACTAAAAGTCACATCCGTCTTAAGACTGATTTATTGAATATGACCAATAAAATGAGTAGAGTCGCTTAAAAATAGACTTATTCATACGAGAACTGCAGTCATAATTTAAGAACCCGTATTCACAGTTCAACGCTTCTATTCTAAGGCTAGTTTTTAAGCTACTCATCATTAGTTTTTTTCAAAATACAATCAACATCCCCTCAAAAAATTACCTTGATTAGCTAAATCTGTCTCTTAATATGAGTACTTCGCTTGTAAATACAGGTTCTAAGAATAGAGCTTTACCAAAGCAGGCATGGATATATTTATTTTTATTAAACTCTCTATCTTATTTTGCACTTCTGACACAAGCTTCATAGGTCTGTTCCATCAACATGGTAATAGTCATCGGACCAACACCACCTGGAACTGGGGTAATATAACTTGCTACTTCTGATACTTCATCGTATTTGACATCACCGATTAGCTTGCCATTTTCATCACGATTCATACCAACATCAATCACCACGGCACCTGGCTTAACAAATTCCTTGGTCACAAAATGACCACGACCAATGGCAACAACAAGAATATCAGCCTGACGAGCAAGATCTGGCAAGTTTTTGGTACGAGAATGTGCAATCGTTACAGTAGCATTGGCATCCAATAGTAGCTGTGCCATCGGTTTACCAACAATATTAGAACGACCAATAACTAAAGCAGACTTCCCTTCCAGCTCAATCTGATATTCCTTGAACATTTCCATAATTCCTGCTGGAGTAGATGGAATCATGACAGGATGACCTGACCAGAATTTTCCCATGTTAGTCGGATGAAAACCATCCACATCCTTATCTGGGTCAATAGCCAACAAGACCTTCTCCTCGCTGATGTGGGCTGGTAAGGGCAATTGCACCAAAATACCATGCCATTCATCATCCTGATTATAGCGCTCAATCAAATCCAACAAGTCTGACTCAGAAATCGTATCTGGAACGCGAACAACCTCACTCTTGAATCCAGCAGCTAGAGCTGACCGCTCCTTATTCCGTACATAAACCTGACTAGCAGGATTTTCGCCAACTAAAATAACTACAAGACCTGGTACCAACCCCTTTTCTTCTTTTAATCGAGCAGTTTTCTCCGCCAAGGCAGCCTGCATTTTTACACCTAGTGCTTTCCCATCAATGACTGTCATACCTACACTCCTTTTGTTTTTTCTATTATACCCTAAAATTCTCCGACTGACTATACTTGTACAAAGTAGAATATAGCATGTAGCAAAAAACTCCGAACAATATCGGAGTCGTACTTATTTGTTCATTTATTACAAGACCTTGGACAAGAAATCCTTGGTCCGTTCTTCCTTGGTATGTTCAAAGACTTCTTCAGGCGTTCCATCCTCCACGATGACACCACCATCCATAAAGATAACCCTGTCAGCTACCTCACGCGCAAATCCCATCTCATGAGTCACGATAACCATGGTCATCCCTGACTTAGCCAAATCCTGCATAACAGCAAGAACTTCACCAACCATTTCAGGGTCTAGTGCAGAGGTCGGTTCATCAAAAAGTAAAACATCTGGGTCCATGGCCAGACCACGTGCAATAGCGATCCGCTGTTGCTGACCACCTGAAAGGCTTTGTGGATAGGCATTCGCCTTATCTGGCAATCCTACCTTTTCAAGTAATTCCTTAGCCTTCTTCTCAGCCTCATCCTTTGCAATTCCCTTGGTCTTAATAGGTGATAAAGTAATATTATCTAATACCGTCATATTCGGAAAAAGATTGAACTGTTGAAAAACCATTCCCATCTTTTCACGCATCTTGAAAATATCATTTGACTTGTCAGTAATATCAACACCTTCAAATGTAACAGTTCCCTTGGTCGGTACTTCTAAGAGGTTCATTATACGTAAGAAAGTCGATTTCCCTGACCCTGATGGACCGATAATAACGACTACCTGACCTTGTTGAATATCTAAATCAATTCCTTTTAGAACCTCATTCTTTCCGAAGTACTTATGTAAATCCTTGATAGAAATAATTGCATTAGACATGGAACTGCCCTCCCTTGTTCAACTTTTTCTCAAACGACTGAATAATCACTGTTAGCACCGTTGTCATAATTAGATAATAGCACGCTGCAAATACAAGTGGTGTTAAAGGAATATAAGAAGTGGATTGAACTGTCTGAGCACCGTTCCATAATTCCATCACACCGATGGTTGATAAAAGTGAACTATCCTTAACAATAGTCACAAATTCATTTCCCAAGGCTGGAAGGATATTCTTGATAGCCTGTGGCATAATAACGTAACGCATCGCCTGCTTTGGTCTAATACCAAGCGAATAAGCAGCTTCCAGCTGTCCTTTTGGTACAGCATTAATACCTGCACGAACAGTTTCAGATACATAGGCACCCGAGTTCATCGAAATAACAATGATACCTGAAATCAAGCGTGTCAAATCTACCGTCAAAATTCCTAGCTGAAAAGTTGGTGCTACAAAATGTGTCATCGCAAAAGCAATCATAATCTGGACAATCATCGGTGTCCCACGAAAAATCCAGACATAGATATTAGCAGTCCAAGCTAAAACTTTATACTTACTACGCTGAGCAAAGGCAAGCAGCACACCTAAAATACTACCAAAAAATACTGAGAAAAATGCAATAATGAGGGTAACAATTGCCCCATAATTAAAATAAGCCCAATACTCAGGCAAAAAAGAAAAATTCATTCATCCTACTCCAATTCTGTCATTTAGAGTCTATTATACCATTTTTGAATATTTATGCAATACTTTTGTTTATAATATTCATTTTACATAAGAAAAAAGCACCCTTAGGTGCCTCTCACTTCTTCTTAGTACAATAGCTCATAGATTTCCATTGCAATCAAGTCGATGCTATCAAACGCGTACGTTTCACGAGCAGCAACATCACGCAAGGTAAATACTGAACCATTTTCCTCGTCATAGCTATAAGCCACTTCTGCAACAACAATACCATCACGTTCGAAATTACGTTTCAACGTACCGCCGTCATTAGCCATAGCTTCCAGACGATTGATAATTCTCACCAAATGTGATTCCATATTCGTTCTCCTAATCCTTTTTATAGGAATATTTTACCACATATTGCCAAAAAAGTCTTATTTTTTCCCTATTTTCTTCCTATCGCCCTATTTTTCATAGAAAGTTTTTCCAAGCGTAGCAGTTTCTTGATTTTTCTATGAATCTTGTTATAATAAAGCTAGAACTGACCTTTTTTGACTATTTAACAATAGGTCACATTTTTCACAGAAAGAGGTAGAATTATGCTCTGCAAAAATTGTAATATCAACGACGCAACTATCCATCTCTACACCAACTTAAACGGTAAACAGCAGCAGGTAGACCTCTGTCACAACTGCTACCAAATCATGAAAACAGACCCTAATAATGCTATCCTACGTGGGTTGGGAGATTTAACAAATCCTAACAATATGGATCCCTTTAGTGAATTCTTCAATCACCTAGGTGGCTATCCTGGCAATACCCCTGCTGGAAAAAATCGCGAACAGACTCCTCCCACTCAAGCCGGTGGGCATAATGGACGTGGTGGACAGACCCCTCCTCCGCAACAACCCCAACAACCAAATGGGCTCCTTGAAGAATTTGGTATCAACGTTACCGAAATTGCCCGTCGTGGGGATATTGACCCAGTAATCGGTCGCGATCAAGAAATTACCCGTGTCATCGAAATTCTCAACCGTCGTACAAAAAATAACCCTGTTCTTATCGGTGAGCCTGGAGTAGGTAAAACAGCGGTTGTTGAAGGCTTAGCTCAAAAAATTGTTGATGGCGATGTGCCACAGAAATTACGAGACAAGGAAGTCATTCGTCTGGATGTTGTCAGCCTCGTACAAGGAACAGGTATCCGCGGACAATTTGAAGAACGCATGCAAAAACTCATGGAAGAAATCCGTAATCGTCGCGAAATCATTCTTTTTATTGACGAGATTCACGAAATTGTCGGTGCTGGTTCTGCAGGCGATGGCAACATGGATGCTGGCAATATCCTCAAACCAGCCCTCGCACGTGGTGAAATGCAACTAGTCGGTGCAACAACGCTCAACGAATACCGTATTATCGAAAAAGATGCCGCCCTAGAACGCCGTATGCAACCTGTAAAAGTTGAAGAACCAAGTGTCGAAGAAACCATTACCATCCTCAAAGGTATCCAAAATAAATACCAGGATTACCATCATGTTAAATACTCTGATGCTGCTATCGAAGCTGCCGCAGTACTGTCCAACCGCTACATTCAAGACCGTTTCCTCCCAGACAAAGCTATTGACCTTCTGGATGAAGCTGGTTCAAAAATGAATTTGACCCTCAACTTTATTGATCCAAAGGAAATTGACCAACGCCTGATTGATGCCGAAAATCGGAAAGCACAAGCTACACGGGATGAGGACTATGAAAAAGCGGCCTATTTCCGTGACCAAATTGCTAAGTACAAGGAGATGCAAAAGGCAACTATCAGCGAGGAAGATATTCCACTCATTACTGAAAAGGAAATCGAAGCCATCGTAGAGCAAAAAACAAATATCCCAGTTGGTGATTTAAAAGAAAAGGAACAGTCCCAGCTTGTGAACCTCGCTAGTGACTTAAAAGCCCATGTTATCGGACAAGATGAAGCAGTTGACAAGATAGCTAAAGCCATCCGCCGTAATCGTGTCGGTCTCGGTGCTCCAAATCGTCCCATTGGATCCTTCCTCTTTGTCGGACCAACAGGTGTCGGTAAAACCGAATTGTCTAAGCAATTAGCTATCGAACTCTTCGGTTCGGCAGACAGCATGATCCGCTTCGACATGTCCGAATACATGGAAAAACACGCTGTCGCTAAACTCGTCGGAGCTCCTCCAGGCTATGTAGGCTATGAGGAGGCTGGACAATTGACTGAAAAAGTCCGTCGTAATCCTTACTCACTCATCCTCCTTGACGAAGTTGAAAAAGCCCACCCAGATGTCATGCACATGTTCCTTCAGGTCTTAGACGATGGGCGTCTGACAGATGGACAAGGTCGGACAGTCAGCTTCAAAGATACCATCATCATCATGACATCAAATGCTGGTACTGGAAAAGTTGAAGCAAGTGTCGGTTTTGGTGCGACTATGGAAGGACGGACTCAATCAGTCCTTGGCCAACTTAGCAATTTCTTCACACCTGAATTTATGAACCGATTTGACGGCATTATTGAGTTCCAACCACTGAGCAAGGAAAACTTACTTGAAATCGTCAGCCTCATGCTAGACGATGTAAACAAACGCCTTTCTCACAATGGCATCAGCCTCCATGTAACAGATAAAGTTAAGGAAAAATTAGTGGACCTTGGCTACGATCCAAAGATGGGAGCTCGTCCACTACGCAGAACCATCCAAGATCAGATTGAAGATGCTATCACCGACTTCTACTTAGAACATCCAGCAGAAAAAGACCTACGTGCTGTCATGTCAAGTAAAGGTACAATTCAGATCAAGGCACAAACAAAGACAAAATAAGAAAATAGAGCTGCTCCCTACGAGTAGCCTATTTTACTGTTTTGATATTCTATTTTTCTAAATTTTTCCCCATCTCCATACTATAAAAAAATTTTACTTTGTAAAGCCTATCACAAGGAAAAATAATAAAAAAGTGGTATAATGTATACAACTCATTCCAATTATGAAAGAGGATAGAATTGCCTATGGAGAAAATCGCTGTATTTGGAGAAAAGAAGGCTGGCGTCAGCTACCAGACTCGCTTTGGTGTTTACGCAGTTATCCCAGATGAAAAGAAAGAACAGATCATACTCGTTCAAGCGCCAAACGGAGCTTGGTTTCTTCCTGGTGGAGAAATTGAAAAGGGAGAAAATCACCTCATTGCCTTGGAGCGCGAATTGATGGAAGAGCTTGGATTCACCGCTGAAATCGGAAAATACTTTGGTCAGGCTGACGAATACTTCTACTCTAGCCACCGCGATACCCATTTCTATAATCCAGCCTACATCTATGAAGTAACTAGCTACCATCAAATAGGGCAACCACTAGAAGATTTCAACCATATTGCCTGGTTCCCAGTCAATGAAGCCATCGATAAACTCAAACGTGGTAGTCACAAATGGGGCATTGAACAATGGAAATTGCAAGAAAATTCATTCAATAACTAGTAAAAACACTCTAATCGTGCTATAATGTAGCCAAAGAGATAGAGGAGGTTCCACATGAAAATCATTAACACGACAAATAGTCATCCCAATCTTGTCCAAAGCCAGTTGGCTAATACTGATGCTTTCCTAGTAGAGACTTATTCTGCAGGGAATACAGACGTTATTTTCACACAGGCACCCCGTCATTATGAACTCTTGATTAGTAATAAATACCGTGCAGTACAACAAAATGAAATCGAGCAAATTCGAGATTTCTTCCTTCATCGAAAAATTGATGAACGAACTATTAACAAGGCTGCCATTCAAACGATTCACACAGACCGTTTGATTGAAATGTCTATTCCCATTATCGCAGAAGTGTAAGAAGCCAATTGGCTTCTCAGATTGAAGAAAAAGAGGCTGGGCAAAAACTAGCCAGTAAATAAAAAACACAGACAGATTGAGCTGCTTCTGATGAAATCCAGCTGAACTGCCTGTGTTTTTCTTTCTGTTTCTACTCTTTTGGGCTAATTTCTTAGCCAATTTCGTTAGATTCATGCTCATTAGGAGGAATCCTATCTCTGTTTTAACCACCTTTTGACCTCTGACATGAACTCTGCGTACGCCAAAAATACCCTTCATCCTACCAAATACAGGTTCGACATCCACCTTGCGTTTGGCATAAATGCGGGCTCCCTCTTTACTTGTCAATTTCTCTTTGACTAAGTTCTTGAAATAGTTCCACGTAGGATTATACTGAATTTGTTTGAGGTTTCCTTTCTCTGTCCGTGCTAACTGGTCCAATTCCTCGCTAGCTTGTACTGGATCAGCTTCGTAAATCTTAATATCTTTCTCAAATCCATTCTGCTCCGT
>NZ_JAIJZQ010000012.1:0-59033 GCF_019754195.1 Streptococcus sp. 2018037 | reverse complement strand
ATCCACAAACTGACTAATCAGACGAGCCTCATGCGTTGCAGGTAAGTCCCAAGCAATATTTAATTCCAAACTTAACTGATTTGTGTTATACTGTTTATACATTTTCATGCCTTTCTAGTTGTTTTGTCGTTATTATAATTATAAAGCATGAAATGGAAAACGAGCAACTCCTAATTGGAATTGCTCGTTTTTTTATATGTGAGCGGCTAGTTTTTGCCCAGCCTCTCTTCTACCGTTCAATAATGCGATAATAGGTTCGGCTGGTCCACTTGTAAATGACAAAGTAGATCAAGACAACTGCAAGCAATGTAATACCACTAACCGTGTAAATCATGCTAGAAGAAACCACACCGAACACCATCAACATTTGTTTGAGCATGACCAGGGCGACGACAAAGTGCAAGGTCGCCATAGCCAGTGGCATAAAGAAGACCAAGAGTGTTTGAGAGTTGATGGTTTTCTTGACAGCCTGCTGGCTCATCCCCACTTCCTGTAAAATCTTGTAGGATTTCTTGTCCTCATGCCCTTCCGAATACTGCTTGTAGTAGATAATCAAGGCAGCACCCAGCAAGAAACTAATGCCCAACAAGAAGCCTGTGAAGAGGAATCCACCTGTAAAGCCCATGATCATATTATTGAAGTCTGTTTTTTGCATGACGTAACCAAAAGATTCTCCACTAGCATCGCTGATATTGTAGGCATCACCTGCCTGTTCACCGACTTTCGCTAGTTCCTCATTGGTCATGTCGGTAAAGACACGGTAGTCCAGACTAACCTGATAGCCTTGCGGATTATTTGACTCATAGTAACTGCGAATGGTTTCCAAGACACTATCATCACTGACCACCATGACGGCAGCATTGAGCGTATTGGTGATGTCTGGGAAAATAGCTGTATCAAGATTGGCTACGTTCTCAAAGCTACTATCACCCAAAGTGACTTTCTCTAGCAAAGGCTTTTCACTCGGACGCATAAAGGCAACTTGATTGGCAGCCAGTTCTGGCAAGTCATTGCCCAACTTTCTGAAATCTTCTTGGGTGATGAAGTAGGTAAAGGCCATCTTACTAAAGTCTGGATTGGCAATGGTTTCTGGATTGATGACAATCTCACTTCCACCATCATAGACCAGACCAGCTTGGTAGGTCAGATAGGTCAGGTTATCTTCCGCTTTTTCTGGAAAATGGCTGAGCACCGATTGCCGATAGACCATTTCACCCTGACTCCTATCCGCAACGTGATAGGTAATAGATGTTTCCTTTGGATAAAGTCCACTGGTCATATTTGCCATGCCTGTATAGAGGGAAGTCGTTGTCGCAATGGTGACAAAGGCCATGACCGCAAGTAGCGTGATATTGGCCAAGCCTGTTGCGTGCTGTTTCATCCGAAAAATCATCTGCGATGTAGTAATAAAATGCTCTGGCGTGTAGAAATAGCGTTTGTTTTTCCGCCGAGCCTTCAAATACCAAGTCATAAAGCTGATGTAGAACAAGTAGGTCCCCGCAATGACAAAGAGCACAGCGATAAAGAAACGATAGATAACAGCCAGACCTGCCGATTGAGACGAAAGTGACAGGTAGTATCCAACACCTAGGCTAAGGACAGCAAGTGCTGCCAAGAGGAGATTCCCACGTGGCTCCTTCTCACCCTTTTCACTAGCTCGGAACAAAATCAGCGGACTGGTCTTGCCAATAGTCCGAATGGCCAGTAATTCCAAGATGAAGAAGATGCCTGCAAAGAGAAAGGCAGTCATGGCAAATGCCAGAGGTGAAATACTAAAGTGTAAGTCACTATAATTGGTCAGATTCACAAAAATCAAGTAGAGAACATTGGCAAATACACCTGCTAATGCAGATCCCAGCAAAATGACCAAAAGGAAGATGAAAAACAACTCAATGCTGGCAACCAAGGCCACCTTCTTCTTGTTCATCCCCAGCATATTGTAGAGACCGAACTCTCTAGTCCGTTGTTGCATGAGGAAATTAAAGCTATATATTTCCATAATCAGCGAGAAAATGGTCAATACAACGACACCCAGCCCGATAGACACGGCACCTGTTCCCATGGTTTTCATGACTGGACTGAGCATGAGCAAGAACATAGAACAAATCAAGGTAAAGAGGACCAGACTGGCTAAAACAAAAGGAGCAAACACACCCATGGATTTTCGGATATTTTGTCCAGCAAGTTTGAGGTAAAACATCTACTCACCCCCTAAAAGTGCAGACATATTGAGCGAAATTTCCTTGGCAAAGTCCTGATTGCTCTTACCTGCCTTGTATAACTGATGGAAAATCCGACCATCTTTGATAAAGAGAACGCGTTTGGCATGGCTGGCTGCGTTGGCTGAGTGGGTCACCATGAGAATGGTTTGTCCATCTAAGTTGATGTCTTCAAACAAATTCAGCAAGTCTTCCGAATTGCGGTAATCTAGGGCAGCTGTCGGTTCGTCCGCTAGGACAATTTGTGGCTGGGTAATCAAACTACGGGCAATGGCCACGCGCTGCTTTTGTCCACCAGACAGTTCAAAAGGACGTTTTTTCAGCAAATCTTGAATCCGCAGTTTTGGTGCTAAAACCTTCAACCGTTTTTCCATTTCCTCATGGCTGGTACGGGCCAATACCAGAGGTAAAAAGATATTGTCTTGGATGGACAAGGTATCCAAGAGATTAAAATCTTGGAAGACAAAACCTAGGTTACGCAAACGGAAATCTGCCAGCTTGCTTTCCTTGATTTTCGTAATATCCTGATTGTTTAAGATAACAGAGCCCCTCGTCGGCTTATCCAGGGTTGCTAGAATGTTGAGCAAAGTCGTCTTACCAGAACCACTTTCCCCCATGATAGCGATAAACTCGCCCTCTTCTACCTTAAAATCCACATCTTGCAAGGCACGAGTTTCCTCTTTTGAAAAGCGCGTGCGGTAAACTTTTTCTAAATGATTGATTTCTAATAACATACAAACTCCTAATTGTTTTCTTTGGATAAATCAACTGTATCAAGTAATGCTTGATAGTCGATTCGGTCTGATTCAGCAATATTATCTTCTAAATCCACCTTATAATAACCATCCTGGACACCGATGGCCCATTCCTTGCCAGTAGTTATAAAGAGATTATTCAAGGACACTGTTTTTTTCACTAAACCCTCTTCTTTGACAACAGGCCATTCCATAAACTTAACTTCTGTTCCTCGAATACTATCTTTGGCAACTTCCTGTTTGCTAACGGCATAGTCTTTTCCCTTGTAATGGAAAGTTTGATAGCCCTCATCAAAGCTAAGGCCTGCTGAAGAAGAAGAACAAGCGGTTAGCATTATACTGCCCAAAGCTAGCAAGCCAAATACTTTCTTTTTCATAGTTTCCTCCCTCTAGTATGCCATAAATCTTATACTTTGCAAATCATGGGCGAGCTCTTCTAAGAATAAGGCTTGTTCCAAGAGTTCAGCTTTCTTTTTTTCTGAGAATACCTTTTCTTCCATTTTCTTGGCTTGTAAAAATTTGAATGACATGTATTTTCCTTCTTTCTCTTTCTTATGAGTCTATTATAGAAAATATTCTATCTGCCTTCTCTTACAATTCTGACCTAAAAACTTACAAGATTGTAAGGTTAGATAAAATAGGCAATGGTTGCCAGTAGCCACAAGTGTAGCGGATAGAAAATGTAAA
Organism: Streptococcus sp. 2018037; assembly: GCF_019754195.1. Taxonomy (NCBI): domain Bacteria; kingdom Bacillati; phylum Bacillota; class Bacilli; order Lactobacillales; family Streptococcaceae; genus Streptococcus; species Streptococcus sp. 2018037. Next base: position 55,372 of record NZ_JAIJZQ010000012.1, on the reverse strand, counting down.
AGAAATAGCGTGAAAATGCTGTGCGGGGCCCTGCTTGTCCATTATAAAGACTAAGAATTGGCAAGACCAAGATAAATAACCAGTCAGCATTGTAGAGCATCATCTGAACGGTCACCTCAATAGTTTCATAAGGTTGATAGGACAAAAATAGTAACAATAGGGCCAATATTCCATAAGCGATGTTACGTTTAACTAATGATTTGCGTCCCATATATGTAATGAGGATGAAGGGCAAGACCACCGAACCCCCTTCTGTGAACAAAGCTCCTAAGATTGTCAATAAACCTGCCAGCACGACCTGAACGATTTGTTGCTTTCTACTATGTTCAGCAAAATTTCTAAGACAAACCAGTAAAGTTAATCCGACTGCTAGGGTCATAAAGATATTGTTGCTCATGTCAATCTCTTTTGACTGGTAAAAATTGTTTAGCAGAGTATTGCCAAGAGCCATGATTCCTGCTGCCCCATACAGCCGTAACAAATAGGCTTCGACATTACTCGTATGAAGATAGCCTTCAACCAACATGTAGGCAAAGAAAACTGCGACACAGCGAGTCATCATGTGAAAGACCAAGCCAAGTTGATTTGGGATAAAACCTGGAATGATATCCAGATGATCCAGAACCATCAAGCCAGCCATAGCCAGTTTCAGTTGATAAGCATTGTAAGTTTTCAAAATAATCTCCTCCTAATACATCCAGTTGCGGTGCAACAATTCATGTTCCAGTTCAAATAAAAATTCAGCTTGTTTTTCTTGCTCTTCTAAATGGTTGCTTTCTTGTGATTTATCAAACATTTGCTTGGCTTGTAAAAATTTGAATGACATGTGTTTTCCTTCTTTCTATTTCTTATGAGTCTATTATAGAAAATATTCCTCCTGCACTCTCTTACAGTTCTGATTAAAAAACTTACAGCTTTGTAAGGAAAGAAAAAAAGACACCATTTCTGGCGTCTTTCAATCTATTCTAGTTTGTCTCCCCAATAAAGGCAATCATGTTGTCTAATTCTTCCTTGCTTTCCGTCACAAGGAGATAAGCATCATTCCCTTGTAGCTCTGCAAAGGCATCTGGCATGCGTTTGACGGTTTTAATCTTACCAGCAAATTTCTGATGAATGTCATCTGCTGAATGAACATATTCGGTCGTATCTCGGCGAGTTGCTACCAAGCAGTATTGAGGCTCAAATCGACGTTCCTCAACTGTTCCACCTGTCACTACATTGGCATAATCACAGAAAAGGTCAATCGAATGCGCATAGTTGTAAGCTTCTACAGTGAAGCCACCTGCCATACGATTGTTGTATTCAATCGCGATGTAATCTTTGCCGTTCTTGAAAAATTCAATATGGAAGAAACGCTCTTTCATACCAAAAGCTTTGATAATCGCGCGACCATATTTTACTAGCTTTGGATCCAGTTCTTTCTCGATGAAGTAAGCATTGTCCTTTCTAGACAACATCAGTTCCAGCGGAGTGTGAACATAGGTCAAACCTGTTTCGAAAGCAACATTTCCCTTGCTGTCCACCAATCCATCATAGGTTGTAATAATGCTTGAATTGACAAATTTCTCAAAGAAATAAGCTGTTTGACCATCCCAGGCTTCTTTAAAGGTTTCCAAGTCAGCTTTCTTTGTGAGTTTAAAGGTACCTGATGCTCCAACACCATTGTCAGGCTTGGCAATCATTGGGAAGCCAATTGTCTTAACAGCCTTATCAATGTCTTTCTCCGATTTGACGACCATACCTGGCACAACAGGAACACCTGCTTTTGTAAAGTATTTCTTCATTTCAGACTTGAATTTTGTCTTTTTAAGATTGCTTGGCTTAGCTCCAAAAATATTAAATTGTTCACGGAGTGCGGCATCATTTTCCAACCAGTGCTCGTTGTGTGATTCCACTCGGTCGATTGGACCATGCTTGTAAATAAGAAAGGCTGTTGCACGCTTGACTTCATCCAAGTTTTCAAGGTTTTCAACTCGAAAATACTCTGTAAGAGCATTTCGCAGTTCTTCAGGGAGCTGATCATAAGGCTCTTGTCCAATACCAAGAACTGTAACACCTTCTTTTTTTGCCAATTCAATAGTAAATGGCTGGAAATTTTCAGGATAAAAAGGGGAAATGACGAGATAATTCATAAAAGGTCCTTTCTAGCTTATAATCCAATCGAGTGAAGGAAAAATGGCATTTGTTTTCTCCACCATACCCAGTCATGGGCTACATCTGTACCCCATGTATCAAACCAAGCAGGAATATTTTTTTCTTCAAATGCACGTTTTAGGTTGTAGAATGAATCCAGACCATCTTGTTCCCAATCGCCTAGACCGGTACATACAATAATGTCCGCTTGGCGGTATTTATCAATAAACCAGCCATCATGTTGATTCCAAATATAGTCTGCTGGAGAGTTTTGATAAACAACTTCATCATTTCCATAATCTTGATGATGATTGAAATATCGTGCATCGTAAATCCCAGAAAGTGCAATGACTTTTGTAAAAACATCTGGATGTTGTAAGAAGAAATTCAGTGCATGATAAGCTCCCATTGAGCAACCTGTTGCCATCATACCATCAAACCAGCCAGTTTTATGTTTAATAAATGGAATCGCTTCTTCAATCACATAGCGTTCATAGGCACGGTGAGCCTCTGCCTTATCATGAATGGACTTCCAATCGGCCAACCAACTTTCATTATCAAAGCTGGTAAGGGTGAAAAATTGTACATGACCTGCTTCGATAGACCCGCGGCAAGCTTCAATCATACCAAAATCAGCATATTCATTATAAGAACCGCCAGATGAGGCAAAGACAACAACAGGAATCCCTGCGTGACCATAACGATTTAGATTCATTTCTCGGCCAAGATTTCCAGACCAATGACTTAAAAATTCAACGTGCATAGTAAAGCCTCCTATTTAAATATTTTTGTTTTATGACCAATGTTCGCTTAGGAATCGTAGGCAAGCTGGCAAATAGAGCGCCCAAGCCTCCTCATTGTGAACAGCTCCCGAAACGACTTCTAAGGTTATGTTGTCCAATTTAACACCGCCAGCAATCAACTGACGATAATAGCTTAAAGACGAATTAATATAGGCTTGTTTGATATTGCCAGCCATCAGCGTTTTATCTGTATCATCTGCTTCCTCTGTCCCAACATAGATGTAGACACGTTGATCTGAGTCTAATTGTTGACGTTCAATATAACGGTCGAAAGCATCTTGATGAAGCCAGTTGGCAGATGAAAAGACACCCAGACAGCCAATCTGGTTCTGATAAGCCAATCCCATAAACTGGGTGATATTGCCTCCCAACGATGAGCCAATCATTGCAGTGTGAACTTTATCAGATTTTGTCCGGTATTCTTGATCAATAAATGGTTTGACGACATCCATCACAAATTCGGCATACAAGGTTCCCTTACCACCGAACTGCACCCCAGGAATCCCCATCTCACTAAACTTCCATGCAGCGTATTCATGCATGCGATCAGCACCATCATTATCAATAGCCACTACGATCATTTTTGCAATGTCTGGATTACGCTTAATAGTTGGGATGACTTTCCATGAATGACCTGAAAAAGCTTCCTTACTGTAGAGTACATTCTGCCCATCGTGGAAATAGACAACGGGATAGGTCTCTTCTGTATTTTCAGCATATCCTTTCGGCAATAAAACACGGACTCGACGTTTTCTTCCTGTAAATGGTACATCTAATTCATGAGTTCTCATGTCCAAATAAAAGTAAGACTTATTCATATCTATCTCTTCCTTACGTATTTTAAGTATTATATCATAGTTTTTCTGGAATATTCAGAAAATTTAGTCATTTATTTGCAATTTTCGGTTTTTCCGAACATAGTTAGTTAATGTCACAGAATTTTCTCATACATTTGGCGGTAATAATCCAATTCTTTTTCTTCTTGTTGTGTGATGTCTTCAAAAATATCTAGCAAAATGGTACCTTTATCTCGTTTCCAGGTTGCCATAAATCGTCCTTTATAAAATACAACAGGTTTGACAATACCCGTCAAAGTATAGATATTACGGATGTATTTAGGATTAAAAAAGGGATTAGCTTTCTTTTCATAACCTAGCAAAAGTTGGTCAAATCCTGCAACGAAGAGGCAGTCAGGCAGTTCTGCTTCTTCTAATTCTCCAAGATAAAAGCGTTCTTCTCCTGCTACTTCAAGAGTTTTCAGATCTAATTGCTTCATCCATTTTAGGACCGTAGATTTATTTTCCTTGAAATAGTAACGGGCATCAGCTAGGCTGACAGGTCCAAAACCTGAAAAATACCGTCAAGCGATTTCCAGCTCTGCTTTTTCCCGAGAAAGTGGCTGAAAGTCTGTCAGACGATGAAAACGCTTGGCACCGTATTCTTGATAGACTTCTCCACGCTCGACCATGTAGCGAAAGAGGCCACCCCAGGCGTTAAAGACCAGCTTCTCCTCTTCTTGTGTCATCTTTTCCCCGCGGCAAAGGACCTTGAGATCCTCACGGATCATGGGACCTTGTTCAAGGGCTTCTAAAATCAGATGGTGATATTTCTGCTTGGTCTGAGGACTAAACCCGTCCCGTCCTTCTGTCTTTAAGTATTCGGTGCTGGCTAGCCGCCCCTCGTGGATATAGAGGGGAATTTCCGACTTGAGATAGGCATGGACCGTTCGCCGAATGGACCACTGGCGTGTCAGCTCCTCCTGCCAGCTTCCCTCATGGAAATCCTCCGCTGTCATACGGTTGTGAAATCCAATATGAACATAGGGCTGAAACTGAGCCTGCAAACCGTTGAGATTTTGGCAGATTTGCTGGACAGATTGGGGTTTCAGCAGACCTTGTTTCTGCAGAATAATTCCCTTCCAAGTATCGTGGTGCATCGTATTTCTCCTCCGCTTTTCTAATCCCAGTATAACACAAAAGACACCCGAAGGTGTCTGGGGATAGGTGATATCCTTAGCAAGTCAAAAATTATGACCAAGAAATTTTTTCAAATCCAGTAATGGTTGTGCCAGAAAAGTCTGGTCACTTTCCATTTCAAATTTCATCAGCGAAAAGTCATAAGAGTATTCTTGATAAACCCCTTTTAGTTGCAACTTTCCGCCTTTTAGCATGCTAATGTCAAATTGCAATTCATCATCAAACTGAGGTTTATAACCAGCCTGTCCTGATAAACTGCCATGCATCAAGTACAAATCTTTAAAAAGCTTTTCTAGCAAAGCGGTTGAAAGATAAACTTTAGCTTTATTAATTTGAAAAACTCCAACGGATACATAAAGACTGGCTTCAATGGAGATTCCCCCGTCAGAAGAGGAGCCCATTGATAAGGGGCATCCCTCTAAGGAAAAATAATCTCCATTATGCCCTTCTAACATGAAAATCGTTTCTTCCATTACGGCAACTTTCTATACATCAATAAGCCAAAAACTCTTCCAAGTCCTTGAGGGAACGCTCTGCGATTACCTCGTAACGCTCCTTCTTGTCGCGGATACGCGGTCCATCCAGCTCCTTGATGATACCAAAGTTGACATTCATGGGCTGGAAGTGCTTGCTTTCGGTGTGGGTGATGTAGAATGGCAGAGCTCCGATGGCTGTGGTCTGCGGGAAGATGACTGGGTCTTCGCCACGGAAACGGCGAACAGCATTGATACCAGCCACTAAGCCAGAGGCGGCAGACTCGACATAGCCTTCTACTCCTGTCATTTGACCTGCAAAGAAAAGATTAGGATTTTTCTTGGTCGCAAAGGTCTGTTCCAATAAGTTTGGTGAATCCATGTAGGAATTGCGGTGCATAACGCCGTAGCGGACAAACTCCGCATTTTCAAGTCCTGGAATCATCTGGAAGACACGCTTCTGCTCACCCCATTTGAGATGAGTTTGGAAGCCAACAATATTGTAAAGGCTACCTGCTGCGTTGTCCTGACGGAGCTGGACAACTGCGTACGGTGTCTTGTATTCGCCGTCACGAGGTCCCTTGTAGTCTTCTGGGTATTCCAGACCAACTGGCTTCATTGGGCCATAGAGCATGGTTTTGATGCCACGTTTGGCCATGACCTCGATAGGCATACAGCCTTCAAAGTATTTTTCTTTTTCAAAGGAGTTAAGCGGTGCTTCCTCAGCTGAAATCAAAGCCTCATAGAAAGCGGTGAACTGCTCCTTGTTCATCGGAGCATTGAGATAGGCAGCCTCTCCCTTGTCGTAACGGGACTTAAGATAAACCAAGTCCATGTTAATGGTCGAGCTGTCGACAATCGGTGCTGCCGCATCGTAGAAGTAAAAACCGTCGCCACCGTTGAGGGCGTGAATCTTCTCCGCCAAGGCGTCAGATGTCAATGGTCCCGTCGCGATAACTGTAATCGCATCTTCGGGAATCTCAGTAATCTCGCCACGAATGACCTCAATTAGCGGGTGGTTGTGAATTTCATCTGTGACCGCTTGAGAAAAATTTTCACGGTCCATGGCCATAGCACCGCCAGCAGGCACACGGTGGGCCTCGCCAGCTCGCATGATAATGGAATCCAAACGACGCATTTCTTCCTTGAGCAGACCGACAGCGTTGGTCAAACTATCACCACGGAAAGAGTTGGAACAAACCAACTCAGCAAACTTGTCCGTCTTGTGCTGAGGAGTCGGCTTGACACCACGCATCTCGTAGAGTTTGACAGGAATGCCGCGTTTGGCAATCTGATAAGCAGCTTCTGAGCCAGCCAGGCCAGCTCCGATAACATTAATGTGGGTTTGAGACATGAAACTAATACCTCTAGCCAGAATATCTGACTACTGTTTGGGAATACCCAAAAACAGAACCTTTCTAAATTTTATACCTATCTAGTATACCAGAAAATGGTTAGAAAAGACAAAACTACCTTCATTGAAATGAAAGCAGCTTCGCTTTTTTACATAATATATTTTATGTCTATTCTTTGCTGTTCTATCGCTTATTTACAATAGCTCCGCTATATCTCCAACAACCTCAAAGTTCCAACCAAGTCTCCTATAAGAATCGATTTCTTCCTGACTATACGGGAAAGTATTCAGCAAAATGGAATCCATTCCCAATTCATGAGCAATAGCTATATCGGATGTCAAATCATTACCAATCATAACAGTTTCCTCAACATCAAGATTATTTTCCTCTAAAACCAGTTGAAGAAATGCTGGTTCAGGCTTCTTCATCTTAAAGTCAGAAGAGATATAAATTTTTTCCATCAAATCAGCACAACCTGTCTGTTCAATTTCTGCCTGAGTAAAAATTCGTTGAGCATTGGAGAGAATAAATAATCGCGCTTCTCTATCCTTTAATGTCTGTAGACTAGTTAGAGTATTTTCATAAGCCTCTAACTTTTCACGTGAAAGCACGCGGAAAATCGTAGCTACTACTTGTCCAAAAGTCTCTAAATCAGTCTGCTTATTGGTACTTTGGTTTTCATTTGGTGCATCCGTTAATAGACGAATGAAGATTGTTTCTAAATCAATTTCGACATACTGATAACTCACCGTTTCCGCGAGAGATCTCTCTGCCTCTTCTACAAAACGATGATAGGCATTTTTCAACTGGCGCGGCCGATAGAAACAACCAAAAGCAGTGTAAATCTGTGTTAGCTGATTCCAGACCTCTAGTTTATTCTCATCTGTACGAATATCAACCAATGTACCATAAAAATCGAAGATATAGTTTTTGTAACTTTTCATGTCTTTCTCCTAATCTTTAGACAGCATTTTTTATATTATACCCCACAACGAAAGCGTTTGCAACAATAGAACGAAAAAACCTACCACATTAAGTGATAGGTTTTTATTTTGATTGGAAACTCTATTATTTAAGAGTAACTGAAGCGCCTGCTTCTTCCAATTTAGCTTTGATTTCTTCAGCTTCTGCAGTTGCAACGCCTTCTTTAACCATAGCTGGTGCACCGTCAACAAGCTCTTTAGCTTCTTTAAGACCAAGACCAGTGATTTCACGTACAACTTTGATAACGCCAACTTTTTTGTCGCCAGCAGATGTCAATTCAACGTCGAATGAATCTTTAGCTTCTTCAGCAGCACCACCAGCTGCAGCAACAGCTACAGGAGCAGCTGCAGTTACACCAAATTCTTCTTCGATAGCTTTAACAAGGTCGTTAAGCTCAAGGATAGTAGCTTCTTTAATTTCAGCAATAATGTTTTCAATGTTCAATGCCATTGTGATTTTCCTCCAATTTAGGTTTTTAAATAGTTTGTAGCACTAAGCAGCTACGCTCTGACGCATTAAGCTGCGTCTTCTTTTTCTGCAACAGCTTTGACAGCATATGCAACGTTGCGAACTGGCGCTTGAAGTACAGAAAGCAACATAGAAAGCATGCCTTCGCGGTTTGGCAATGTAGCAAGTGCTTCGATTTCTTCTTTAGAAGAAACTTTACCTTCTACAGCTCCACCTTTGATTTCAAGAGCATCAGCAGTTTTCGCGAAATCGTAAATTGTTTTAGCTGGAGCAACTGCATCGTTTGAGAATGCAACTGCAGATGGACCTACAAACAATTCTGCAAGACCTTCAAGACCAGCTTGCTCAGCAGCACGACGCAAGATTGAGTTTTTGATAACTTTGTACTCAACTTCTGCACCACGCAAGTTACGACGAAGAACTGTATCTTGTTCTACTGTCAAACCACGAGCGTCTACAACAACGATAGATGTTGCAGCTTTCATTTGCTCAGCAACGGCATTTACTAATTCCGCTTTTTTAGCGATAATAGCTTCACTCATTTTTTTACCTCCGTTTTTATTTTGGGCTAGGCACAAAAAAATCGCACCTAAACCTAGACACGAAAGTACAAATACGTTTATCTCAATAATCGTTTTGTGCCTCGGTAGGATGTTTATGAGTCCAGCTCCCCTACTGTCTTAGGTCAGTTTTTTCAAACCTCAATTATCATAACACAGTATTTTCAATAATGCAAGACTTTTATCCTATTTTTTTAAACATTTTTTCAAACATTTTTTCAAACTGGTATTGCCGTTTAGTTCACTTTAGTTGTAGAGGTCAGACTTGGAATGTGAAACACGAACTGCTGTGATTTGCTTCGCAAATCCTATCTCCAACCTTTTTAGCTCGATTTTTTCATTTCTAAGCTCAGGCTGACACAGTTCACTGAACAGTTTTACTCCACTGGCCTGTTAAACCCAATCAACCACTGCGCTGAGATATTGACACTAACTTTGAGAAGCGGTGCTGGGCTTTTTGCCCAGCCTCTCGCTCGTCGAAGTTAGCTAAGATAAACTAACATGACTATAAAAAACAACTGCCATTCCCTTGAGAATAGCAGTTTAATCTTATTTAATCTTGTCTTCTTCGTAGTCACCATTTGGACAGACAACTTGTTTACCACCACCGCGAACTTTTTTCTCAACGAGATAGTGGTCGCATTTCGGACAAGAACGCCCGACTGGCTTGTCCCAAGAAGTAAATTCACACTCTGGGTAGCGATCGCAACCATAGAAAAGACGATTGCGTTTACTCTTGCGTTCAATCACTTGCCCTTTTTGGCAAACCGGACAAGTCACACCGATTTCTTTAGTGATTTGCTTGGTATTGCGACAGTCTGGGAAATTGCTACATGCATAGAATTTTCCAAAGCGACCTAATTTAATAACCATTTCATGTCCACAAACATCACAGTCAAAGCCAGCTGGTTCATCCTTAATTTGGATTTTTTCCATCTGTTCTTCTGCCTTAGATAATTCTACCTTGAACGGCTGATAGAAACCGTCAATGACCTTCTGCCACTGCTCTTTCCCGATTTCTACATCATCCAATTTTTGTTCCATATCGGCTGTAAATTTGACATTGACAATATCTGGGAAGAACTCAACAATCAGCTTATTAACGATTTCTCCGAGTTCAGTCGGTTCAAATCGCTTAGCCGCAAGCTTAACATAGTAACGTTTTTGAATGGTTTCAATTGTTGGTGCATAGGTTGACGGGCGACCTACACCATTCTCTTCTAATGTTTTAATTAAGGTTGCTTCAGAGTAGCGAGCTGGCGGCTGAGTAAAGTGTTGTTCTGGATTTGTTGACGCGCGTACCACCGTGTCACCTTGTTCCATATCTGGCAACATCTTATTTTTATCAGCGTCGTTATAGACAGCCATATAACCATCGAATTTTACTTGGCTACCATTAGCAGCAAAGACAATACCATTTTGACCCAAACGAACACTCATGGTATCAAAAACTGCTGCAGCCATCTGACTTGCGACAAAACGATTCCAAATCAGTGTATATAGTCGCAATTGGTCCTTGTCCAGATATTTCGCAATTGATTCAGGTGTTAAGTTAACATTTGATGGACGAATGGCTTCGTGGGCATCTTGTGCACCACTGGCATTTTTTACTTTATTACCATGCTTTGAATAGGTAGCACCAAAACGCTCCGTGATAAAGTCAGCAGCTTGTGCTTGTGCAACAGGGCTAATACGTGTTGAATCCGTACGCATATAGGTAATCAAACCTTGGGTACCACCTGTGCCAAGACTGACACCCTCATAAAGTTGTTGGGCAACCATCATGGTTTTACGAGTACGGAAATTGATTTTATTAGCCGCATCCATCTGCATAGTAGAAGTTGTGTAAGGCAGAGGTGCATTTCGTTTGCGTTCCTTACGCTCAACCTGTTCTACTAAGAAATCGTCCCCATCAAGTCGGGCGAGAATTTCTTTAACCTGCTCATTGTTTTCAATTTTAGTTTTCTTTCCATCTATACCGTAGAATGAAGCCTGGAATTTCTTGCTCCCCTTTTTGAAGGTTGCATCAATTGTCCAATATTCTTCTGGTTTGAAATTGCTGATTTCATTTTCACGGTCGATTATTAATTTGAGAGCAACCGATTGAACACGTCCGGCTGACAGACCTTTTTTGACTTTCTTCCATAAAATAGGTGATATGGAGTACCCTACAATACGGTCTAAGACGCGTCGAGCTTGTTGGGCATCTACCAAGTCTAGGTTAATAGCACGTGGCTCCTGAAAGGCATTTTTTACTGCATCTTTTGTAATTTCATTAAAGACAACACGGTTTTTATCGTTTGCGTCCAATCCCAAAATGTGAGCCAAATGCCAAGAAATTGCTTCTCCTTCGCGGTCCGGGTCACTCGCAAGAAAGACTTGCTTAGCATTTTTTGCTTCTTTTTTCAAAGAATTGATGAGTGGTCCTTTTCCACGGATGTTGATGTACTCAGGTGCATAGTTGTTATCAAAGTCAATAGACATACTAGATTTCTTCAAATCTCGAATATGCCCGACTGAAGCAACGACCTTATAATTTTTACCAAGATATTTTTCGATTGTTTTTGCCTTAGCAGGCGACTCTACAATAACGAGATTTTTCTTGGTTGTTGTTTTTTTCTTACTAACTGTTTTTGTAGCCATTCTTATACCTTACAAATATTTTTAACCTCACAAAGAATATACTATTTTTCAGTCAGTGTCAAGATATTTATTTTCCTATAGGAAGACTTGTTTTAAAATTTATACTCAGAAATGATGTCCAAGCCTGATGTAATGCACTTTGCCCCCTCTTGAATCAGATGATGACAACCATCTGATTTTCCGTCCATAATGGAACCTGGAATAGCATAGACTTCCCTTCCTTCTTCCAAGGCACGTTCGCAGGTAATCAAGCTACCAGACCGCATTTTTGCCTCACAGACCACCAGACCTTCTACCAACCCAGCAATGATGCGGTTACGTTCTGGGAAATGGTATTTGAGTGGCTGAGCACCAGCTTCATACTCTGTCAGCACCAAATGGTGTTTGCCAATATAGGTCTGCAAATCTTTATTTTCTTTTGGATAAATATTATCTAAACCTGTTCCGATTACGGCAATGGTTTGGCCTCCATTTTTCAAACTGGCGATGTGGGCAGCCGTATCAATTCCTCTTGCCAAACCGCTAACAATGACAAAACGATTGCTCAATTCCTTGATAATTTTCTGAACAGATTGGATACCGTTTTTACTGGCATTTCGTGTACCAACAACTGCCAGCTTTGATTTTTCTAGCAATTCTAAATCCCCTTGATAAAACAAAAGTACAGGTGGATTGTAAATCTGTTTGAGCGCCAAAGGATAGATGTCATCTAAAATTGAAAATGATGGATACTTATTAAATTCCTCGCGACAGGCTTTTGTATCTAGATTCTTATAATTTTCCATAAATAGCACTGGATTTTTACATTCAGACACTACAGCGACATTACGTAAGGTCAATTTTTTACCATGTTTTTCTTGATAGGCCAAAACTTTATTAATATTAAGATTGGTCAAACCAGCTTTTTTCCATTTAAACAATTCAAAATTATTCATTTACTTCACCTCATTCTTATTGTTCGTAATGGAAAGAAAAAATTCTCCCAAATAGGAGAATTATTTTTGAGGTATTTCTTTAATCACACGCGCAGGATTTCCTGCTAAAACGACATTATCACCAAAAGACTTGGTTACAACAGCACCAGCACCAACAACGACATTGTCCCCCAAGGTCACGCCTGGTAAGATTGTCACACCACCACCAGCCCAGAAATTATCACCAATGGTAATAGGTGCGCCATATTCTTTTCCTGAATTTCTTTCATCGGGATCTAAAGGATGTAATGGAGTCAACAATTGCACATTGGGACCAAGCATAGCATTTTTCCCGATTCGTATCGGACAGACATCGAGCATAGTACAGTTGAAATTAGCATAAAAATCCTCTCCGACATGAATGTTACTTCCGTAATCACAGTAGAAATTTGGCTCCATGTAAATCTGCTCTCCTGTAGCTCCAAACCAGTTTTTCAAGATTTGAGAACGTATAGAGCCATCTAATTCATTATTGAAGTCCCGCATCTTTTGGCGAGCCAGCGTTCTCATTTGTCTAAGTTCTGGATCGGCAGCTATATATAATTGCCCAGCTATCATCTTTTCTTTTTCTGTTAACATAGCCCTACTCCTATTTTTTTATAATCAAATTAATAGCTTCTGCTAGCCGTGCCTCTTGTTCCTCGGGATTATCGGAAGGGTGTTTAATGCAATCTTGAACTTTTTGAGCAATGACCATTCCCATCATACTGTTGATACTGGAACGAACTGCACTCAGCTGCATCACAATATCGATACACTCTTGCTCTTCTTCAATCATGTTTTGAATGCCACGGAGCTGACCTTCTGCACGTTTCAAACGATTTATCATCTTTTTCTTCTCTGTATTCATACCCTATATGGTACTGCTTGTTTCATAAAATGTCAATTCTAAAACTTGACAATCAGCGTTATCATCTGCTATATTTAAAATACCCCTAGGGGTATGAAAGAGGTATTTATGTTGAAACAGATATTATCTACAATTTTAAAGCAAAAAGAAAGTTTATCTTTACAAGATTTGCCAAAAGTATTGGAAGATAAAAACACCAAATTGTTGGACGTCCGTGAAGTTGATGAATTTGCCAGTGGTCACATTCCAGAAGCTATCAACCAGCCATTAAGTCAAATCGACCAATTTAAAGGTGATAAAAACAAACACTATCTGATCATCTGTCAATCAGGTATGCGTAGCCAACGGGCGACAGATTACTTAACATCTCAAGGCTATCAAGCGGTCAATGTTCAAGGCGGTATGAATGCCTGGACTGGAGATATTATTTAGGAGGTTTAAATGAAAATTGTTATTGTCGGTGGGGTTGCTGGCGGTATGTCTGCTGCTACTCGTCTGCGTCGTCTCATGGAAGATGCTGAAATCATTGTGTTTGAAAAAGGACCATACGTTTCCTTTGCCAACTGCGGTTTACCTTATCATATTTCTGGGGAAATAGCAGAGCATGATAGCTTATTACTCCAAACGCCAGAAAGTTTGAAAAAACGCTTTAATCTAGATGTCCGCCCTTTCCATGAAGTCATTAGTATCAATGCTGACAAGCAGACTGTTACAGTGAATACTCCAAACGGTGACATCATTGAAAGCTACGACAAACTAATCCTATCACCAGGTGCCAAACCTGTCATCCCAAATTTAAAGGGAATTGAAGAAGCTGAAAATCTCTTCACACTTCGGAACGTACCTGATTTAGACAAGATAATGACCAAGCTAGACCAAATCAAGTCTGGTCACGCAGTTGTTATCGGTGCAGGATTTATCGGTCTAGAAATGACTGAAAATCTTGCCTTAAAAGGCTTAAAAGTCACTCTTGTCGAACAGGCTCCTCATGTATTACCTACTTTTGACTTGGAAATGGCACATTTTGTTGAAGCCGAGCTAACAAGTAAAGGTGTCAAAGTAATCACAGGGCAGTCTGTCACTGCTTTTCGTGAAAAGGGTCAAGTAGTCGAACTTTCTAATGGACAGACCCTATCATCTGATGTAACTATTTTATCAGTTGGTGTTGCTCCCGATAGTCAACTGGCTAAAAATGCTGGAATCAAGCTAGGACTTCGAGGTGGAATACTCGTAGACCAAAACTATCAGACCAATCAAGATAATATCTACGCCGTTGGTGATGCCATTGTAGTTAAACAAGAAATAACAGGACAGGATGCCTTGATTTCATTGGCCTCTCCTGCTAACCGTCAGGGAAGACAGGTAGCTGATGTCATTGCTGGATTGGCTCGCACTAACAGAGGCTCAATCGGTACTGCTATCGTCAAAGTCTTTGATTTAGTGGCAGCATCAACTGGTTTAATCGAACGTACCGTTCAATCACTCGACCATGAATATGCCGTCGTTCATACAACTGGAAAAGATCATGCAAGCTACTATCCAGGTGCGACTGATATTGTTCTGAAACTGATTTTTTCTCCTATTGACGGAAAAATCTTTGGTGCACAGACAGTCGGTCAAAAAGGTATTGATAAGCGGATTGATGTCCTTGCCACTGCCATCAAGGCTGGACTTACGATTGAAGATTTGCCAGAACTAGAATTGACCTACGCCCCACCATTTGGTTCAGCCAAAGATCCTGTCAATATGATTGGATATGCTGCCATGAACATCGCAGAAGGCATCAGTCAAAATGTCCAATGGCACCAACTAGACGAGGAGCTAGCAAACGGAAAAATCTTGTTAGACGTCCGCAATCCTGGTGAGGTCGCAAATGGGCAATTCAAAGAATTCATCCATATTCCTCTGGACCAACTCCGTGAGCGGCTAGGAGAACTAGACACTTCAAAAGAATACATCGTCAGTTGCCATAGTGGCCTTCGCTCGTACATTGCCGAACGTATCTTAAAAGAAAAGGGCTTTAAGGTTAAAAATCTAGACGGGGCTTACTCCCTTTACAAGATGGCACTACCTGAAAATCTTATCCTTCCATAATAACCAGACCTTCTGTATTTACTTGTTACAGAAGGTATTTTGTTTGACATAAAATACAGAATATTATACAATCTAGTTACCGATACTAGATGAAAGAAGGTGGACAATCATGAATCAAACCCTCCCCTACTGGAATGAATTACCTGATTTAGATTTGTATTTGGACCAAGTTCTGCTGTATGTTAATCAAGTAGTCAATTCTCAGGAAAGCCTTGAACAAAAGAGTTTATACCCAATGAAAATCAACAGTAGCCTAGGAAATGAAGCCGATGATAAAACTGGGGCTCATCAAGGCAAGTTGACAACAGAAAATGTTGATGTTCGAAGAATATTAACTGCTGCCATGATCAATAATTACGTCAAACACAAACAGATTGAAAAACCTGTTAAGAAAAAATATCAAAAACAGCAAGTTGCCCGCTTGATAGCATTGACCATCTTAAAAAATGTCTTTTCTATTCAAGAAATCAGTCAGACCTTAAATCTTCTTCTCCACTCGAACAACTCTGAAACCTTATACAATCATTTTGTTGACTGCATGCGAAATGAAGAAAGCAACGAAACGCCTGAAATCATTCGTTATGCCTGCCAGTCTGTTAAACTATATTACAAAACCCGTCAACTCACTATGGAGTTAGAAAGGAGTCACTATGAATCCTAGTTTAAAATTAAGTCTGAAATTGTCTTTTGGCGAAGAAGTCGCAAATAGTGTCACCCATGCAGTCGGTGCCTTGCTTATGTTAGTCTTGCTCCCCATTACTGCAATCCATTCTTTTCAAGATTATAACCTGACCGCTGTGGTCGGCATGACTATCTTTGTCATCAGCCTATTTCTCATGTTCCTATCCTCTTCCATCTACCACTCCATGCCCTACGCTTCTACTCACAAATACATCCTAAGGATTATCGACCACAGCATGATTTACATCGCTATCGCTGGAAGCTACACACCTGTTGCCCTATCCTTAGTCGGTGGTTGGTTGGGGTATCTAATTGTTGGTTTACAATGGGGATTAACTATTTTTGGCATTCTCTATAAAATTTTCGCCAAAAAAATCAATGAAAAATTTAGCCTTTTTCTCTATCTCTTTATGGGCTGGTTGGTTGTCTTTATCTTGCCAGCCATTCTTCAAAAGACTGGACTTGTTTTCGGAATTTTGATGCTGGCTGGTGGATTATCTTATACCATTGGCGCCCTCTTCTACGCTAAGAAAAAGCCCTATTTCCATATGATTTGGCATCTCTTTATCCTACTGGCTTCAGCACTGCAATATATCGCCATTGTCTACTTTATGCTATAAGAAAACAGCTTCTAGAAACCTAGAGGCTGTTTTTTAATGCATTAAACTGATGATCACTCCAATCAGATAAAGGGCTGACACGATGCTCAAAAATACCAAATGCGCCTTTCGGCTCATGACCACATAGCCAACAAATTCCCGAATGAAGGCATTAAGGCTAAAGTAAAATCTGGTTTTTGCCCCATAGCCGATACATTTGATTTTCAATTGTCGTGCCAATAGCAGAGCTCTGAAAACGTGATAGTAATTGGTTACAAGGGCAAAGCGACCACCAGGTTTCATCAGGGCATAGGAAAATTTCAAGTTTTCCTCGGTATTGGTTGATTGGTTTTCTATCACAATATCTTCCGCAGGAATCCCCTGTTCCAAGGCATAGTTAGCCATGGCCTGCCCCTCTGCCAGGAGTTCATCAGGCCCCTGTCCGCCTGACATGATGAGCTTGCTGCCAGGATGTTTCTGGTAGAGCGCTATGCCTTTTTCAATCCGCGAAGCCAAAAGTGGTGTTACCTTGTCACCAATCAGGCCAGCACCTAAGACCACTACATAATCAAGCTTGCCTGGGAAGAGATTGACCAAATTGACAAAGCTAGACGTGGTATAGAGCATGCTGATGATAATAGCATATGACACCAAAAAACCAACGTAGACGAACAGCATGTTGAAAAAGCTGATGCCTGAAAGGGATTGAACCACAAAGGGAGCGATGAAGAGATAAAAAGTCAGAGCAACCGCCAGTCCTATGGATAGGAAATTATGGAAGCGAACCCCTTCTCTCTTCAAAATCTGAAAACCATTTAGATAAAGCGTGAAAAGCAAGACAAATGGACCACTTAACAAGGCTAAAAAAAGCACCATCGCCACGGCTATAGCCAGCAAGCGCAAGATTTCATTATTTTCGAGAATGCCTGTTGAGATAATCCATGCCAAGGCCCAGACGAGGATGTTCAAGGCAAACAGTGAGATAAAAATCGACCGCCGTTCCCAGAAATAGACGATAGCAAACAGACCGATAGCCGCTAAAAATAAGCAGAAAAAGACTGTCAAGACTAGTTTCCCCCTGCTACCATAGACTTAATGGGCTCAAAGGTCTTACGGTGAATTGGCGTGATGCCTAGCTTGTTCAAGCCTTCCAAGTGCTCTGCCGTTCCATAGCCTGCATTCTTGGCGAAGCCGTAGCCTGAGAACTCCTTGTCATAATCCGCCATCATCTTGTCCCGCGTCACCTTGGCCACGATAGAGGCCGCTGCGATAGAGAGACTGTTGGCATCCCCCTTGATGATAGAGGTTTGCGGCAGAGGTGTATCCAACTTCATGGCGTCTATGAGCAAGTGGTCAGGCTCTTGGCTCAACTGCCCTAAAGCCTCCAGCATGGCTAACTTGGTCGCCTCGTAGATGTTGACCTGATCGATGACAGCTGCATCTTTTATTCCCACACCGACTACCACCGCTCGTTCCATGATCTCTTGGTAAATGGCCTCGTGCTTGGACTTGGGGATTTTCTTGGAGTCGTTGAGGTAGCGGATTTTGCACCCTTTGGGCAAGATAACCGCCGCAGCCACCACAGGACCTGCTAGAGGCCCCCGGCCGACTTCGTCGATACCAGCGATTAACTCCACCCCATTTTCATAAAGGGCTTTTTCGTAACATAGCATAGCTTCTAAGCGAGCGTCTTCTGCTGCTTCTTTTTCCAGCACCTTACGGCGTTTCTTGATAGCAGCCTGGACCCCTGCTCGATCATCCTGAGCTAGTTCCAACCAGGCAGGGCTGTCTAGACTGTCCACCTGAGCCAGCAGAGCAGTCACTTCCTTAATCGTTGCCATCTAAGTCACTCACCCTGTCTAATGTATAGGTGCCCAAACGCCCGTCTCGAACATCCTTGACAAAGAGGTTGTAAAAACGGTCATAATCATCACGGAAGCCCAATTTCTTGGCCCAATCCATGATGAGTTCAGGCGTTTCCTGCTCCAAATCCATGCCCTTGAACCGCTCTTGCAGGCGTTCTGGGTAGTTGGCCTTGAAATAGTCCAAACCAAAAATAGTGACTTCGTCCATAGGCAAGAGCTGGTCCTTAATCGCACCAGTCAGAGCCAACTTCAGTCCAACTTCCTGGTCCTCAAACTTAGGCCAGAGAATACCTGGTGTATCAAGGATTTCAAGATCCTTGTTTGACTTGAGCCACTGTTGACCTTTGGTCACACCTGGTTTGTTGCCGACAACGGCGATTTTCTTACCAGCCAGACGGTTCATGAGGGTGGATTTTCCAGCGTTTGGAATACCGATAATCATGGTTCGCAAGGTCTCCTTTTGAATCCCTCTTTCGCGGAGACGTTCAATCTTGTCTTTCATCAGACTCTTGGCTGCGTCGGTCACTTTTTTCACCGTCGCTTGCTCTTTTGAGTTGATAGCCAGGGTGCGAATACCCTGACCTTCAAAGTAGCTCTGCCATTCTTTGGTACGAATAGGGTCAGCCAAATCGACCTTATTGAGAATCATGAGCTTGGGCTTGTCGCCAACAATCTTGGTCAACATAGGGTTTTTGCTGGATAGGGGCAGGCGGGCATCGACCAAAATAGTCACGAAATCAACGTGCTTGATGTTCTCCTGCACCTGCCTGCGAGCTTTTGACATGTGGCCCGGAAACCATTGAATTGTTGCCATGGGGTCCTCCTAAATATGATTCATTGAAAAAAGCCGTAAAAACGGCTTGTTTTTTTATTATTATAGCAGAAAATCAATATTTTGTCTTACTTGTTCCTCTTAAATTCTCTCCCGTAACTTTTCGACAAAGAGATAGGCTGCGGGACAAATCAGAGTATTTTTTATTGTTAAATTGTTGATTTGATAAATCTTCTTGCGGTCAGTATGCGGAAATTCTCGACAGGCTTTGGGACGAGCGTCATAGATACTACATAGATTATCGCCTCCAAGGAAGGGACAGGGCATGGATTGAAATACCTTATCTCCATCCTCATCCACACGCAAGTACATGTCCTCAAAAACTGGAAGTTTCATACGCAAATGCTTGGCAATTCGGGTAATATCTGCTTCTGTAAAGAGCGGTCCCAACGTTTTACAACAGTTGGCACACTCTGTACAGTCGATTTCAGAAAATACTTCGGCATGAATATCTTGAACAATTCTATCCAAATTTTTAGGTGCTTTTTTCTTCAAATTTGCTAGAAATTTTCGATGTTCTCCTTGCTTCTGCTGGGCCAATTGCTTGTATCTTTCAATGTCGACGGTCATAAACTCTCCTTTTCGACCACTATTATACCACAAACTAGCTATTGAGCTCTGCTATTTTTCAAAATGCTGAGCTAAATTATAGCATCACTTAATAAGGTTAGTGTCAACATCTCAGCGCAGTGGTTGATTGGCAGATTTGTTCGCGTTTCACACTCCAAATCTGACCGTTACGACTGTTGCGAACAAAGTTCGCTCTATCTCCAACCTCAAACTGTCTCCCAGACAGTTTGAGCTGTGCGGGGGTGGGAAGACGAACTCTTTTTCGATTAGTAGAGTTCTTTCCCACTCCCAAAAATCCTGCGGGAAACTTCGGCTACAGGTAGACCAATAATGGTGTGAACATCCCCAGAAATACCTGCCACAAAGCGTGGGTCAAGCTCCTGAATACCGTAGGCACCGGCCTTATCCAGTGGCTGCTTTTCACGGATATACGACTGAATAACCTCTTCAAGGGCTGGATAATAGTCCACAAAATCAATCTGTGCAACCGTATAAAAAACATCCAGTGAGTGACTTGTCCGTAGGCAGACAGATGTTACAACGTGATGGCTCTTTCCAAAATAGGAACGTAACATGGTTTCAGCTTCTGTCAAATCTTGAGGTTTGTTAAAAATTTTCCCATCTGACACGACGATTGTATCCGCAGAAATGTAGAGATGGCCAGTTACCAAATCCATGTCCGATTTGGCTTTGGAAATTTCACAACAGGTTTTTGCAGCTCGAGTGAGAAAATCATCTGTAGCGAATTGTTTCATAAAATGTTCTTCGATACTACGCTCATCCACTTCAACTGATGCGATTTGTGGTTGTAAAAATCCCAATAATTGTTTACGACGTGGGGAGTTGCTAAGCAGAACGTAAGAACTAATCTGCTCACGATCCCCCTCTTTTTGATATTGAAATACAGTTTGCATGTTTCCTCCAGTCAAAAACAGAGTCCGAAGACCCTGTTTTCAGATGATTGATTAATTTTCTTTTCTACGACCTACTGCCATGGCCAGTCCTGCAAGACCTAAACCAAACAGGCTGAGCGTCAGATTCATCTGGTCACCAGTATTTGGCAAGACTCCTGCTTTTGTAGTTTTTACTGGACTTGCTACTTCTGATTTTTTATCTCCTACTTTTGGAGAATCAACTGGGACCTTCTTGTCAGTTGCCGAAGTATTTTGTACTTGATTAGATGGTGAATCTGTATTTTCGGCTGGAACAGTTTCTGGATTTGAGGCTGGATTTTCTGGATCAGTATCCAATAAAATCTCGATAAAGTCTGGGTAGCCATCTTCATCCGTATCAATGCTTGAATTTACAGGAATGATACGTGAATATGGGTTGACAACC
This sequence comes from Streptococcus sp. 2018037, assembly GCF_019754195.1. Lineage (NCBI taxonomy): Bacteria > Bacillati > Bacillota > Bacilli > Lactobacillales > Streptococcaceae > Streptococcus > Streptococcus sp. 2018037. The sequence continues at coordinate 34,174 of NZ_JAIJZQ010000012.1, read as the reverse complement.
TCATAAGCTGATAAGTCAGCTGTCTTTAGGTATTCAGCAAAGACACTGTCCATTGAAGGACCTTCTTCTCGTGCTCCTCCAAGCATTGTGTAGCCGTCACCACCAGCAGCAAGGAAGTCATTTGTTGCTAAATAGTACGTTTTTTCAAGATCCAAGGCGTCATATTCGCCAGTCTCTGGATTAAGAATACCGATAAGAAGAACACGTTCTTCTACAGGAAGAGTTGGATCGTAGAATACATTTGCTCCTGAAATGTGTAGAAATCCACCACTAGCTTCAAAGAGTGGCATGCCATTTTCATCTAAAAGCATCTCGCCAGTTTCTGGATTCACTTGCAAGGTAGATGATAAAGACTTGGTAAACATATCATAAATTTGCTGACCAGTCACAGTGATTTGAGAAACAATGTTACCAAATGGCAAGACTGCAATAATATCACCTTTTGTAACAGGCTGATCTTTAGCAATTGTTGCACGTAGACCACCACCGTTAGTCACAGCAAGGCTAGTTTTGTTTGAAAATCCTGTTTGACCATAGGCATAGATTGCATCCGTCACTGCATTCCCCAAGTTGGTTTCACGAACACGCACGTTTGAGCGGTCTCCGTTTAATTCCACGGGGTTATTTTCAATAACTACTTGAGCATTTTCAGCTTCATATTTTGCTTTAATTTCATCAACTAAGGCTGCAATTTTAGCATTTGGCGACACATTTTTAGTATCCGCGGCAGAAATCAAACTAGCTTCACCCAATAATTTATCGGATTTCAAGGTTACTTTACCGATATTGTTCAAGTAAGAGCCTGTTTGATTATAAGTAACGTTATCTCCATAGGTAGTCGCTTCTACCGTGTGGGAATGACCGTCGATAACAATAACACGTTTACCAGCTAATTTACTATTTTTAGAAAGTGCTTCAGCAAGAGTTGAGCCTCTCCATTCAACAGGCGTTGTAGAATCGACACCTAGGTGAGCTAGAATGATATAGTTCTTGTAAACACGGTTATCTGCTAGAGCACGTGCTTCCACTTCGTCAATCACTTTATTGACTTCTGTGACTGGGTCGGTAAATGTTACTCCCTCAACATTTTTCGGATGGGTTTTTGTAGCAGTTTCAGGTGTTGTTACACCGATAACTACAAATTCATCACCTACAACAGTTGGAGTTTTATCGACGATAGTTGAAGCTTCAAAAACACGAGCGCCATTAACGTAAGTGTTAGCACTCAATAGCGGGAAGTTCAAGGTTTCCTTGTACTTGATTGCTTGATCCATCCCAAAGTCAAATTCATGGTTACCAACAGCCATTGCATCATAGCCGACTTGGTTCATGATATTGGCGCGGTCTTCACCTTTTGTAGAGTTGGAAATTGGAAGTCCTTGGAAGGCATCACCAGCATCTACTACAATTGTATTCTCTACTTTGGCACGTTCTTCTTCAATGACTGCCGCAGCCTTAGCGTCACCGATGACATTCTTTTCTTCAAGAATGCGACCGTGAACGTCGTTTGTGTGGATAATGACTGCCTCTACTGTTTCTTCCGCAGCAGGGACAACAGTTTCCTCCGTTGCTACGTTTTTAACGGACGTTGCTGGTACCGTAGCAGTTGCATCAGTCGTTGCTGGTTGATTGGTTGTGGTAGCTGCAGTTGTTGTCTCAGCAGCTTGTACTTGTTGAGCTAAAACAAATGGAGCCAACAAGAGTGTGGACATTACAGGCAACAAGATTTTTTTCTTTTTCATAAATTAACCTTCCTTTGGTATTACTTATAGTACTATTATACACTTTTTACAGAAAAACAAAAAACATTAAAAACGCTTACATATCAAAAAGGTTCGAAATAAGCAAATTAGCTATCTAATCCGCTCATTTCCTATTTACCAAATACTATTTGTCCATTTGCAATGGTGTAAAGGACCTGTCCTTTCAGACTATCACCAACAAACGGAGAATTAGCAGACTTCGAGGCAAAATCCGCTGTAACCAACCGATTTGCATTTGGGTCAAAAATAACAAGATCAGCTGGGCCATTTTCAGCAAGATAGCCAGCATCAAGACCATAGAGCTTGGCTGGATTAATCGTCATTTTCTCCAGCAATTGCACGAGTGTCAGATGCCCTTCTTCCACCAGATGCGTCAAACCAAGTGAAAGCGAGGTTTCCAAGCCTGTCATTCCTGATGGGGCCTTTGTGAGATCTTCTACATTTTTCTCATCTGCGTGATGAGGAGCATGATCCGTCGCAATGACAGAGATAACACCAGATTTCAACCCATCAATCACAGCCAAGCGATCACTTTCTAATCGTAGCGGAGGGTTCATCTTAGCATTGGCACCTTTTGTTAGAAGTAAGTCCTCAGTTCGTGAAAAATGTTGGGGGGCTACTTCTGCCGTGACGTTTGCTCCGAGACCTTGAACAAATTCAACCACCTTGACCGACTCGGCTTTGGATAGATGCTGGATATGAACACGCGCACCCGTTTCATAGGCAATCATGACATCGCGAGCGACCATGCTGTATTCTGCTACGCCAGTTGCTCCACAAACATGAAAATGTTTTTCAGCTACTTGCTCGTTTAATCCCAAGACACCATTCAGGTCAGGGTCTTCTTCATGCAGGCTGATGAGACAGCCCTGCTCTTTGGCTAGTTTCATAGCTTGTCTAACCACGCCAGCATTTGTCAAAGGAATACCGTCGTCCGAAAAGGCCACCGCTCCAGCTTCTAGCAAAGTAGGAAAATCGGTCAGATTTTGCCCATCGAAATGATCTGTAATGGTTGCCACACTATAAATATGAATAGCTTCTTTTTTAGCGGAATCCAATACTTCTTTTAAGGTTTCAACATTTGAAATCGTCGGACTAGTATTAGCCATCATGACAACAGAAGTAAAACCACCCGCTGCCGCAGAAAGAGCTCCTGTATGAATATCTTCTTTATGGGTCTGACCAGGCTCCCGAAAATGCACATGAACATCGACCAAACCAGGAGAAACGACTAATCCTGTCGCATCAATCACCTGTTCAACGTCAGCAGAAATCGACTCCGCAATCTTAACAATCTTACTTCCGTCCATCAAGATGTCGCAAACCTTGTCTAAACCAGATTGCGGATCCAATACTCGACCATTTTTCACTAATAACATTCCTATTCTCCTTTGTAGTACCAAAGCCATTACTATCTACTATCGAAGCCAATCAATTCCTGTTCTGCCTTGTGAAGTCAAGTAAGCATTTGCTTGTGAGAAGGGCTTGCTTCCAAAGAAACCTCGATAGGCTGAAAGAGGACTTGGATGAGCAGATTCGATAACCAAATGTTTTGGATTGGTTATCAACGCCTTTTTCTTGCGAGCATAAGCACCCCAAAGAATATAGACGACAGGCTGGTCTAAGCTATTGACCACCTTAATAACAGCGTCCGTAAAAGGCTCCCAGATTTGCCCTGCATGTCCATTTGCCTGACCTGCTGGAACAGTTAAACAAGCATTGAGCAAAAGCACACCTTGTTCCGCCCATGCTGTCAAATCATGATCTTGTTTGACGCCAATATCATCCGTCAATTCTTTTAAGATGTTTTGAAGAGATGGCGGAGCTGGTACCGAGTTCGGAACAGAAAATGACAAGCCCTGTGCCTGACCAGGTCCGTGATAGGGATCCTGTCCCAAAATAACTACTTTAACCTCTTCCAAATCCGTTGTTTGAATGGCAGCAAATACCTTTTCCCGAGGCGGATAAACTGTTCCACTTGCATAAACATGGTCCAAAAATTGATTGATCTTACCAAAATAATGTTCTGGCAACTGCGCCTTTATCAATTCGTGCCAAGCTGAATGTTCCATAAACTGCTCCTAGTTTGAACTTTTCTCTTTAACAATATAAATCGGACGTTTCTTCGTTTCCAAGAAAACTTTTGCCAAATATTTACCGAGAATACCAATGGTCATCAACTGCAGACCTCCCAAAAATAGGATGATACAAATAGTCGACGGCCAGCCAATTGTAGGATCTCCGAACACCAAGGTTTTGAAAACCACAAAAACCATTAGAACTAGCGACAACAGGAAGGTAAAGAAACCTGTATAGGAGGCAATATTCAAAGGTGTATCTGAAAAATTGATGATTCCTTCAATAGAATAAGAAAGCAATTTCCAGAAAGACCAACTAGTTTCACCAGCGACCCTCTCGACATTTTCATATGGCAAGTATTCTGTCTCGAATCCAACCCAAGCAAAAATGCCTTTTGAAAAGCGATTGTATTCAGACACAGATAGAATAGCATCTACCATGTGACGACGCATGAGACGGAAATCACGGGCACCGTCTACTACCTCGACCTGGCTGATTTTATTCATCAATTTGTAGAATAATTTCGCAAAAAAGCTACGAATCGGTGGCTCACCATCACGACTGACACGACGAGTTCCAACGCAATCTAAATCTGGATTTCCATCCAACATAGCCTTCATTTCCATCAACATTTCAGGTGGATCTTGCAAATCAACATCCATGACAGTCACTAGCTCACCTTGCGCAGCTTGTAGACCTGCATAGAGAGCAGCTTCTTTCCCGAAATTCCTTGAAAAGGAAAGATAGCGAACAGCTCGGTCTTGACCAGACAATTGGCGTAAAACCGTTAATGTCCTATCCTTTGAACCATCATTGACAAAAATATACTCAAATTGTTCCCCCATCTCCTTACGAACTTTCTCCATAGCATCGTAAAAATAGGGAATTGCCTCTTCTTCATTAAAACAAGGCACGATAACTGAAATCATGTTCTTCTCCTCATACGGTCAATTATTGTATTCTCAAAATACGTTAGAGACTATTATACCATTTTACAGGATAAGTTCCCAGAAATCGTGCGTGGGCTCGTTTTAAATCTAGTCTTCCTGCCAAGTTTCTTGATTTTGACGGAACTTTTTAAGCAGATTCAAACCATCTGCATTGATATATCCCTGTACTTTTGCGACTTTGATTAACTCTGAATAATTACTGAGCGTCACCAATTTCACGCCAGCATTGTCAAAATTACGATCTGCCTTCGGCAATTCATAAGTAAAGATTGCCACAACACCAATAACGTCAGCGCCTTCGCGCTCAGCTGCTGCTACGGCATCTAGAACAGACCCTCCAGTAGAAATCAAGTCTTCAACGACAATCATTTTTTGTCCCTTGACGATGCGCCCCTCTAACTGATTCCCTGCACCATGGTCTTTGGGTTTGCTACGGATGTAAGCAAATGGCAAATTCATCCGATCTGCAATGATAGCACCATGGGGAATACCTGCTGTGGCCGTTCCGGCAATCACCTCAACCTCAGGAAATTCTTCTTCAATACGTTGGACAAAGCCATCTTCAATCAAATTTCGAGTTTCAGGATAAGATAGTGTAATACGATTATCTGTATAGATAGGGGATTTGATACCTGATGCCCATGTAAACGGCTTTTCAGGGCGCAGATGAACTGCCTTAATATCCAATAAGTGTGATGCGATTTCTGTTGCTAGTGTCATAATAGACCTCCTTCTAAATGCGTACCATTCCAACATGACCATCCCGCCGAATAGCCTGTCACTCCTAAAGTATTGGTTCAATCTATGAACCCTACAAAAAACTATATTTATCCCTGTTGAATTCTTACAGATTTCTCCTAGTCCACCATTTCAATCCATGAATTAAAATACTGTTCAATGAAATTGGTTTTCTCTTTTATTTCTGTCACGGTAAGTTTTTCATCAAGACCTGTCAGAACCCATTTATCCTCAACATCATCTCTGCGATGGATAATCGCGACCAATTTCCCCTCGAAAGCTGTCAAAGGCTGCCGAACAGCTTTGGAAATGATGTAAACATCTTGCTCTTCACCATCTCCAGCCAATAGATTTGGAATGTAGCCGTAATTGATGGGGTACTGGTTGCCAAATTTATCAATATACCCGATAGGTCTATCGATGACAACCTGATAAACCTTATCCACGATTCCATTCCTCTTTAATAGACAAATAGGTCTGGTAAGGTTGTTCTGATTTTGTAATCGGGCGACCTACTACGATGTAATCACTACCGATTTGAGCAGCATCTGCTGGTGTCATAACTCGTTTCTGATCGCCTACTTCACCGCCAGTCGGACGAATCCCTGGCGTCAGGCACACAAAATCAGAACTTGTGGCATCTTTAATCAAAGCCACCTCATGCGCTGAACAAACCACCCCATCAAGACCAGCTTCTTGTGCTCTTTGAGCATAATGAACAACCGCTTCCTGCAAACTAGTCTGTATATTCTGGTCTGTTCTCATCTGCTCCTCTGAGGTAGAGGTCAACTGAGTGACCGCTATTAAAACAGCATCCTTACCCAATCCCCTTCGTGCTGCCCGCATCATCTCAACACCACCAGCAGCGTGAACGTTAGTCATATCCACACCGAGTTTTGCCAAGACTTTCATAGCAGACTCGACGGTATTAGGAATATCATGCAGTTTCAAATCTAGAAAAATACTGTGACCGCAGCCTTTCAAATAATTGATAATACCTGGTCCCTCCGCATAATACAACTCCATTCCAACCTTTACATAGAGTTTCTCATCTGGTGGGAACTGTTCCAGAAAAGACTGAACTTCTTCTTTACCTGCAAAGTCAAGGGCAATAATTGGTCTTGTTTCTTTCATAAAATCCTTTCATTTACACAAAAATCCCTGCCAAATCGGTCAGGGATGTGCACGAATTCAGCTTGAAAATCACCTTTCAAGCCTATTACATGACACCTTCCTAGCCTCTCTGGACTTAGTTAAAGGAGATATTTTCTTTATATTACTCTTTTATTTTACCTTTGTCAACGCTTACCCAAGCTATGTCTGATTTCTCGGCGTAAACCTTCCAAACTATCAATACCATAAACTTCCATGCGTTTTGGTAAGTCTTGAATAATCTTTGGACAAGCAAATGGGTCTGTAAAGTTGGCTGTTCCTACCCCTACAGCTGAAGCTCCTGCAACCATCATCTCTATAGCCTTGTCCGCCGTATCCACACCACCCATACCAATAATCGGTAAATCAGTCATCTGAGCAACCTGACGAATGAGTTTGAGAGCAACCGGAAAAACTGCTGGGCCTGACATTCCTCCTGTACCATTTGCCAAGATTGGTTGTCGAGTTTTGAGATTGAATCGCATACCAACCAAGGTATTTATCATCGTCAAGCCAGTCGCTCCAGCATCCTCAGCAGCCTTGGCCAACAGGGTTATGTCTGCCACACTTGGTGTCAGCTTAACATAAACAGGTACAGATGAAGCTTCTACCGCTGCTTTTACTGCTTGGTAAGCCAATTCTGGCACCTGTCCAATCAAAAGACCATTATTGCCATGGTCCACATTGGGACAGGAAATATTCAGCTCAATGGCTTTCACGTTTGGAGCCTTTGAAATTTTCCCTGACACATAAGCATATTCTTCATCGGAAAAACCTGCTACATTGGCAATGATTGGCAGGTCTGGAAAATGTTGCGCTAGCCAGGGTAATTTTTCGGATAAGACGGCGTCAACACCTGGATTTTGAAGTCCAATGGCATTGAGCATACCTGCTGGCGTTTCGGCCACACGGGGAGTCGCATTGCCATAACGAGGATGCCGAGTAGTCGCCTTAATCATAATGGAACCAAGCTGGTTAAGGTCATAGTAGTCTGCATACTCCTGACCAAAACCAAAGCAACCTGAGGCTGGAATAATCGGATTTTTCAAGTCCAAACCAGGCAGAGAAATCGCTAATCGTTTTGTCATTTTAACCTCCTACAAAATCAAGCTGCCTGTCGCGAAAACAGGTCCTTCTTTACAGACACGCTTGTTTTCATGCTCCTGGCCCTCTTTAGGTTTGACCACACAGGCGTAGCATGCTCCCATGCCACAGGCCATACGGGCTTCCAGCGAGATGTAGGCATGAGGATGGTCCTGAAATCGTTGGTCAACATAGTTCATCATAGCAGGCGCCCCACATGAGTAGATAGCCGCAAACTCGTCTGTTAGCTCTTCCACCACACGTGCAACCGTGCCTTTCTGCCCATAGGAACCATCGTCCGTTGTGACTTGGACTTGGCCATAATTTGATAATTCTTCTTCCAAAATGACAGCCTCTTTATTGGCAAAGCCAATGACTGACGTGACCTTGACACCACGTTCCGCAGCCTGTTTGGCAACCTCAACTAAAGGAGGAACTCCGATACCTCCACCAATGATGAGAATCTGGTCTCCTTCCTTGAGAAAGCCTATTTCAAACCCTTTCCCAAGCGGTCCCATAACATCCAAATACTGCCCAACAGTCATTTTCGAAAAGACTTCCGTCCCTTGACCTTCCACTCGGTAAATAATCCGACATTGAGCCTTATTCCTATCAATCTCGGAAATAGATATTGGTCTCCGCAAGAGCATGGAATCATCTGGGACACGAATATGGATAAACTGCCCCATTTTCATATCTTGGACCATATCCCCCTGCAAGGTCATAGCAAAAATTCGCGGCGCTAGTTGGACTTGGTCCACCAGTAACACCCGTTCTTTTAAAATCATCTTTTCTCCTATTCTATATAACAATGACACAGAAAACAAGAAAGTCGATATAGAGAAAAAAACCTTGCTGGCTAGCAAGGTTACACGAAAAGAAGGCAGCATTTGCCCTATTTATCACGTTCCCTTCTTCGCCTCTCTGGACTCAGTTAAAGGATATATTCTCAGCATTATACATTTTTTAGAATAATTTGTCAAATCATGTTACAATAGAGGTATGAGAATCCAACAATTATACTATATTATCAAAATTGCAGAAACAGGCAGTATGAATGAGGCTGCCAAGCAACTTTTCATTACCCAACCCAGCCTTTCCAACGCTGTACGAGACTTGGAAAAAGAAATGAAAATTAAAATCTTTTTCCGTAATTCTAAGGGCATTACCCTGACAAAGGATGGCATGGAGTTTCTTTCCTACGCTCGTCAAATTGTTGAGCAGACCGAACTATTGGAAGACCGCTATAAAAATCCGAATGCAAAACGTCAACTATTTAGCGTCTCTTCTCAACACTATGCCTTTGTCGTCAACGCCTTTGTCTCGCTTTTGAAAGAAACTGAAATGGAAGATTATGAACTCTTCCTACGTGAAACACGGACCTGGGAAATCATTGATGACGTTAAGAATTTCCGCTCAGAAATCGGAGTGCTTTTCCTCAACCATTTCAACCGTGATGTCCTGCTGAAACTTTTGGATGACAATCGACTATCCTATACAACTCTCTTCACTGCCAAACCACATGTATTTGTCAGCAAAACCAATCCTTTGGCACAAAGAAAGTCAATCACTCTCGATGATTTGGTAGATTTCCCCTATCTCAGCTACGAGCAAGGTATTCACAACTCCTTCTACTTTGCAGAAGAAATTCTAGCCCAGGAACACCATAAAAAATCGATTGTCGTATCTGACCGTGCCACTCTCTTCAATCTCTTAATCGGTCTGGATGGCTATACAATCGCAACAGGTATCCTCAATTCAAATCTTAACGGAGATAATATTGTATCCATTCCTCTGGAATTTGACGATGAAATCGAATTGGTCTATATCCAACACGAAAAGGCATTGCTGTCCGACATGGGAGAAAAATTTATCAATTACCTACTTGAAGAGGTAAAATTCGACCAAAAATAAATACCATTTTATATATACAAGCAAAATACAATATGTTATGATACATTTATGAAAGACGTTGAAAAGAAAAATGAAAATAATTCATTTTTCTTTAAGGAAACGCTTTCATTTTTTTATACTCTATGCTATAATACATGTATCATATATATTAAGGAGTGGTTAGATGGCTCAAAATAAAATGTTAGCTATGATTCTTGCTGGTGGACGTGGAACACGTCTAGAAGGGTTGACAAAAAAAGTCGCCAAACCAGCGGTCGCATTTGGCGGAAAGTACCGCATTATTGACTTTCCCCTCAGTAACTGTGCCAACTCAGGTATTGATATTGTCGGAGTTTTGACTCAGTATGAGCCTGTTCTCTTGAACTCATACGTTGCTCAATCTCAACGTTGGGGGCTTGATGTACAAGGATCTGGTGTCTTTGTATTGCCACCGAGTGAAAAAATCGAAGGTTTCGGACTTTACAAAGGTACAGCCGACGCTATTACACAGAACATTGATTTCATTGATCTTCACGATCCAGAGTACGTATTGATTTTGTCTGGTGACCACATCTATAAGATGAACTACGACAAACTCCTTGATACACATATTCAGAAAAAAGCAGATGCCACGATTGCGGTTATCGAAGTTCCAATCAAAGAAGCTTCACGTTTTGGTATCATGAATACGGACGAAGATTACCGTATTGAAGAATTTGAAGAAAAACCAGAAAATCCTAAGAGCAATTTGGCATCAATGGGTATCTATATCTTCACTTGGAAGACCTTGAAAAAGTACCTTCAAGAAGATGACAAATTGGACACTTCATCTCACGATTTTGGGCACGACATCATTCCAAAATACTTAGAAGATGGCCGCACTCTCATTGCCCATCCATTCCGTGGTTATTGGAAAGACGTAGGAACCGTTAACAGCCTCTGGGAATCCAATATGGACTTGATTGATCACGCTGGAGATTTGGACCTTTCTGATCGCTCATGGAGAATCTATTCAGAGGATAAGGGATCTCCTGCCCAAGTCATTGGTGCGACTGCAACTGTTAAATCTGCCTATATTGATAAAGGAGCAGTTATTGATGGTACAGTAGAACATTCTGTTATTTCAACAGATGTACAGGTCAACCAAAATGCCGTCGTAAAAAATTCTGTCGTCCTGCCTGGTGCTATTATCGGCGAAGGTGTTGAGCTTGACTACGTCATCGTCGCTGAAAATATTAAAATTGCTGACGGAGTTAAACTCACAGGAGACATCGATCATATCCTCTTGATTGACAAGAATGTAACCAAGTAAGAAAGGACTGCTATGCTAAGAAATACTCTCGGAATTGTAAATATTGAAGGAAACAACGTACATTTTGGTGACGTGATGAAGCACCGTGGCGTACAAGCTTTCGGTTTCTTAGGTCGTTATCGCCTAATTGACTTTGCTCTATCCAATATGTCAAACTCTGGAATTACAGAATTCCAAGTGTACATGCCTGCCGAAATGCGTTCAACAATTCAGCACGTTGGTACAGGAAAACACTATAATATCAACAGCAAACGCGGTACCCTTCGCTTGCTCAATAGTGCAACAGACCCAAATAGCGTCTATCGTCATGATATTAATGCCTTCACAGAGAACATCCACTACATCGAAAATTCTACAAAAGATTATGTGCTAGTTGCTCCATCTTACTTCATCTATAGCCAGGATTTTTCAAAAGTCATGGATGACCATATCGCAACGGATGCTGATATTACCGTTCTTTATAAAAACGTTTCAGATGCTAAAGAAAATTTCATCGGCTGCCAAACTCTCAAATTTGGTGAAGACCGTCGTATCGTAGCTTTTGAGGAAAACCATGGTAAATATAAAAACCGTCCCGTTTCCCTTGAAGCCTACATTATGAAACGGACTACATTTATCGACTTGATTAAACGCGCTAACAAAGTGTCATCTCTCTACTGGTTAAAAGATATTTTACGTGATACAGTTGACCAGTATAAGATTATGGGCTATGCACATCGTGATTATGTCGCATGTATCAATACGACTGCTTCCTACTTCAATACTCAAATTGAATTGATCGACCAAGATACCCGCAAACTCCTCTTCAAACATGATTGGCCAATCCATACCCAAACAAGTGATAGCTCACCATGTTTGTATGGTCCATTGGCAGAGGTCAAACGTAGCCTAATTTCAAACGGGGCGAACATCAATGGTCAAGTCGAAAATTCAGTCATTGACCGCGATGTTATCATCGAAGAAGGCGTTGTTATCAAAAACTCAATCATTCTCAACGGCGTGACAATCAAGAGTGGAGCAAATATTGAAAATGCAATTATCGATAAAGCAACTAAAATTATTCACCCAATTGACATCAAGGGAAGCGAAACTTCGCCTTCATACTTGAAACCACACCAAATCATTTAGGAGCTAACATGACAAAAAAATCTGTTCTCTTTGTAGCATCCGAGGGGCTTCCGTTCATCAAGACTGGCGGATTGGCTGATGTTATTGGCTCTTTGCCAAAAGAATTGGTAAAACAGGGTTTAGATGTCCGAGTCGTTCTACCACTCTACAAAAAAATTGCAGTAAACAATCACTCTGATTTCGATTACGTATCAAGTTTTGATGTGCGGGCTGGCGACATCCAATCTATGGCAAATGTTTACAGTCAGGTTGTTGATGGAGTAACATTCTATTTTATTGAGCACCGCGATTTCTTTGAACGCGATGAACTATATGGATATGACGATGATGCCATGCGTTTTGGCTATTTCCAACATGCTACATGTCGTCTGTTGGAAGCACTTCATTTCTTCCCGGATGTCATGCACACACATGACTGGCACACTGCTGCCCTTCCATTTCTTTGCCGTACTTTCTATAGCTACCGCGAAGAATTCCGCAATATCAAGCATGTATTCACTATTCATAACTTGGCTTTTCAGGGAATTTTCCATAAACAAGCGCTTTGGTCAGCGCTTGGCATGGACTATAGCTACTATTTGGATGGTATTGCACGTTTTCATGATGAATGTATCAGCTTCATGAAGCTTGGTATCCTATATGCTGACAAGGTTACTACAGTTTCTGAAACTTATGCTCGCGAAATCCTAACGGAAGAATTCGGCGAAAACATGCAACATGTACTAGAGTTACGCAAATATGACTTGGTTGGCATTGTCAATGGTATCGACTATGATAGTTGGGATAGTCAAACAGACCAGTACCTTGTGAGAAATTATAGTCTTGAAACGATTGAAAGTAAAAAGGCTAATAAACTGGCCCTGCAAGCACAATTTGCCCTTCCACAAGATGAGAATGTCCTATTGATAGGTATCGTCTCTCGTTTGACATGGCAAAAAGGGTTCTATCTCTTGACCGAGGTACTTGGCCATCTTCTTCAAGCCCATGTCCAATTTGTTATCTTAGGCAATGGTGAGGAAGACATTGAAAATGCCTTTAATCACTTTAAACACGCTTATCCTGATAAATTTGCATTCTACCGTGGTTACAATGAACCACTTGCCCACCAAATTTATGCAGCAAGCGATCTCTTCCTCATGCCTTCTATGTTTGAACCATGCGGCATTAGCCAGTTGATTTCAATGCATTACGGAACGCTCCCTCTAGTGCGTGAAACAGGTGGATTGGTTGATACTGTAGCACCATACAATATGTCTACCAAGGAAGGAACTGGTTTTAGCTTTGGAGGGCGTGACGCTTACAATATGCGACAAGTCTATGATTTAGCCCTTCAAACCTACTATGATCGTCCCGATGACTGGCATGCCATGGTTGAACAAGCTATGAAGCGTGATTTTAGTTGGACAGCTTCGGCAGAGAAATACATCTGGCTCTACCGTGAAATTAGTGGTTAGGAAATAAGATGAAAAAATAAACTGAATCGGAGTGTGATCCTAGTCCACTCCTTTTCGGCGATGGAGATTGCTATGACAGAATTTACTGACCTAGATTTATATTATATGAATGCTGGTGAGCATACCACTCTTTACGAAAAAATGGGTGCTCATATTATAAAAGAAGGAAACAAAATTATCGGAACCCAATTTCGTGTCTATGCCCCAAATGCCAGAGAAGTATTCTTAGTTGGCAACTTTAATGAGTGGCAACGCAGTCACTCTATGGAGCGTGAAATTGATGGAGTGTTTCAACTTTATGTAGACGGATTAAAATCCCTTGAAGATTATAAATACCTGATTATCACACACGATGGACGTGAAATATATAAGGCTGACCCTTATGCATTTTTCAGCCAAGTTCGTCCAGACACTGCCTCTACAACCTACAATTCGCGTTATAAATTCAAAGATGACCTCTGGATGTATAATCGTGTTAACTATGATTTTAAAGAACAGCCAGTATCCATCTACGAGGTGCACTTAGGTTCGTGGAAGCAAAAATTTGCTAATAAGAATGAAGGAGGAGCTCCTGTAGAAGCTTTCAATAGTTATAAGAAAATTACTCCACTTCTCATCGAACATATCAGGGAAAATAACTACACACATATTGAATTATTGCCAATTACCGAGCATCCTCTCGATGCGTCTTGGGGCTATCAGGTAACAGGCTACTACAGTCCAACTAGTCGCTATGGCAAGCCAGATGAACTTAAGTATTTAATTGACCAATGTCACCAAGTAGGAATCGGAGTGATTCTTGACTGGGTACCACTTCATTTCTGTAAAGATGCTCATGGGCTCTACCAATTTGATGGTAGTTGGCTATACGAATACTCCTACGAACAAGACCGTGAAAACCACCAGTGGGGGACTGCTAATTTTGACCTTGGAAAAGGACTGACTCGTTCTTTCCTTCTTTCTAATTTAAAATATTGGTTGGAATATTTCCATTTTGATGGCATCCGTGTTGATGCACTATCTTATCTCCTCTATTGGCGTGGTGAAACAGATGAAGATAAGATAAATCATGCCGCTATTGACTTTATCAAACGTGTCAACGCCATGGTCCATACCGACTATAAGGGAGTCTTGATGATTGCTGAAGATTCTTCAAGCTTCCCTAAAGTCACACATTCTCTAGAAGATGGCGGTATTGGATTTGACATGAAATGGGATCTGGGCTGGATGAATGATACACTAAAATTCGTGGAACGCCCTGCTATTTATCGAAAATATCACTCAAATGAAATCACTTTTGGTATGTACTATAACCAAAACGAGCAATTCTTACTACCACTTTCGCACGACGAAGTTGTTCATGGGAAGCACTCCATTATCGAGAAGATGAATGGCGACTACGAAGATAAGTTCCATCTGGCTCGAGTCTACTACAGCTTTTACTTTGCCCATCCTGGAAAGAAATTACTCTTCATGGGAAATGAATGGGGGCATATCCGTGAATGGCACGAATATACAGAAATGGACTGGGGACTGCTACAATTTCCAATCCACCATTCTTTCTATCAAATGATGAAAACATTATCTACTTTCTATAAAGAACATGATGCTTTCTGGAAATATGACTATCAAGCCTATGAAAAAGGATTTAATTGGGTAAAAATAGATGAAGAAGCAAGCCTGTATGCTTTTTCTCGCACTAGCGATGAGCAAGAAATCTTGACCATTCATAACTTTAATGATCAAGAACTATTTGATGTACACTTGGATTTGCCAGCTGACAGCGAATATAAACTTGTCTTCTCATCTAATGCTATTCCAATGAACACATTTAGCCTCTATCCCGATGAAAATGGAGCTAGAATTACTGTACCACGTTTGACCAGTTTTTATCTAGAGCGTGTGAAATAATTATCTATAAAGAATGGAGTATTGAACCGACCCCAATTTTCTGTCTAACTTTTGGGGTGTGGCTCACTTATTCCATTCTTTTTGCATGAAAAAACAACCACCGTTTCCGATGATTGTTCCTTTCTCTTATTCAACACTTGTATATGTTGCAGCTTTCTCAAGGAAAGTATCAAACTCACCACTTGCTTTTACTTCTGCGATAACCTTGTCTATCGCAGTTTTTAGTTCTGTACTACCTTTTGGCAAAGCAATGACTTTCGAATTTTCATCAATCGTTGGAAATTCAACGGATGCAACGGCTAAATCTGAATTCTGTGAAACATAACCAGCAGCAACTGGAGAATCCATTAAAATAGCATCAACTTTTCCTGATTTGAGCTCATTTACAGCTTCACCCATCAAGGTTAAAGAAATTAGGTTAGCTTGACTAATATTTTCCTGTGCGTAGGCTTCCTGTGTTGACCCCTTTTGTACCGCAAGAGTCTTCCCGCTCATAGCATCAATTGAAGTGAGTGAATTGGCGCTATCTTTTTTGATAAGTAAGACATCAGAAATTTGATAGTAACTTTCAGAGAAATCAAAAACTTTTGCACGCTCTTCCGAATACGATAGACCAGCAATTGCAATATCAGCTTTGCCATTTTGAACGCTAGACAATACATTGTCAAAACTCATTGCTGAAACTTCAAGCTTGACCCCAAGTTCGTCGGCTATTTTTTGAGCCAACATAATATCTGCACCAACAACTTCATTCTTTCCATCAACTAGTGCCTGAAACTCGAATGGAGCATAGTCTGGACTAGTTGCCACTACCAATGTACCTTTTTCTTTAATTTTATCTAATGCGGATTGTGATGACGTCGAAGAACAAGCTGCCAATGTCAGTCCTGCTAAAACTGTTGCTACTAATGCCAAGATTTTTTTCATATTTCCTAAATACCTTCTCTTTATTTTAATAAAATACTTATTCTAAAAAACACAAGCTTTTTGATTTTCATTGTATTTTCTTGCGGTTTTTCAGAATGTATTCTCATTTTAATTCATTTTTATACATTTGTCAAGAAATTGTTATTTTTATTCACTTTAATTGTATAAAATTTAATTGTTGGCAATGGATAATTCATAGGCTTCTTGAACAAATTGATCCATCTGTCCAGATTCCACTAGTTTTGTAATGACAGAGTCAACTTTTTCC
Organism: Streptococcus sp. 2018037; assembly: GCF_019754195.1. NCBI lineage: Bacteria > Bacillati > Bacillota > Bacilli > Lactobacillales > Streptococcaceae > Streptococcus > Streptococcus sp. 2018037. The sequence continues at coordinate 17,516 of NZ_JAIJZQ010000012.1, read as the reverse complement.
TTTAAGGCTGTACTTCCTTTTGGCAAGGCAATAGCATAGGCATCTGAATAGCTACTTTTTATCTCAGTATCTAAAATAACCAAATCATCATTTTTGGCAACATAGGCTTTCGCAATCGGCTCTTCAAAAATAACTGCTTCTACCTTCTGTGATTTTAATTGATTAATCAGCTCTCCGTTCGAAGCCAGAGCAATAACCGTGGAAGACGGAAGCTGTTCTTTAACGATTTGTTCTTGAATAGAACCTTTTTGTGCTCCTATATTTGCCTCAGCTAGAGAATCAAGCGATGTATATTGTGCAAGATCCTCTTTATTTATAATAACTTTATTGGTTGAGGTGTAGTAAGGAATGGAAAAATCATACACTTTTGCACGCTCTTCAGTGGCTGAAATAGCAATATCCGATTGCTCTGACTGGACATTGTTCAAAACATTATCAAAACTCATCGCTGAAAATTCGACTTCTACACCCAATTCTTGACCAATGGCTTTTGCAAGCTCAATGTCAGCTCCAACGATTGTATCTTTGCCATCAACCAGTGTTCTAAACTCAAATGGTGGAAATTCTGGATTCAATGCAACAATTAATTTTCCCTTTTCCTGAACATCTTTCAAAGAAGTATCTTCTTGAGTAGCATTTCCACTACAAGCGCTTAGGGGCATCGTTGCCAGTAAAACCAAGCCTGTCATAATATATTTTTTCATCATCATATTCTCCTTTAAAACAATCCTGTGCATACTTATACCATTTTTATATAAAACATCGGACTTTCATTGTAGTAAAATGCATATTTTTTCTCCTTTTTTGAAAGATAAAAACATTTTATGTCGTTTTTATACATTTGCCAACTTATTTATTGTATTTTTATTCAAACAACGTAAAAAAGAAGCTATTTCTAGCTTCTACCTAAAATTCTTATCCCACTCTCCATCTTCATTTTTTCTAGTATAAAAGAACTCGGACAAATCTGGCTCATCCATGACTTTCAGTATTTCTAGCAAATCATAGGCCAAATCCATCTGAGGCAGGTCCGACTTCTTGACCCAACATACCTCACCTTCTTCGGTTGATCGGATAGTTCCTGTAAACTCCGTTGCCTTATAGAGAAATACGATGTAACGATGCCCTTCCTTGTCCGGCCAATGCTTTATTCCGACTAATCGTGCATTTGCAATCGTCAAACCAGTCTCCTCAAAGACCTCACGAACAACCGAATCATGGAAATTCTCGCCTTCTTCAATATGTCCACCTGGAAAGGCAACACCAGACCAACGATAGCGTTCAGGCTCCCTAATTTGCACGACGACCTTCCCTTCCTTGTCTTCGATTAGACACATGTTGGTCAAAGTGACCATTTCTTTTCTAGCCATTTTCTCTCTCTTTCTGTTTTAAAATCATTCTATATTCTGTACGTTCTGCACCTAAATTGACCGTTTTTTTGACACCATCAAATCGGAAACCTACTTTTTCATAGAAGGCAATGGCACGCGCATTCCCCTCCAATACCCAGAGAGTAACTGTTTCGTAGCTCTGCAATTTTTCCAAAGCCACCTGCATGAGCTGGTAGCCTATCTTCTGATCATAATAGTCCGCCAAGACATAAAGGGCGTAGAGCTCCCCTGCCCCTTGCAAATCCTCCTGACTAGTCGAGCCGTAACAGGCAAAACCAACCACCTTATCATCCATCACAGCAATCAGGATATTCTGTGGATACCGAACCGCCCAGTCTTGACAGCGTTCTAAGGTGTAAGTATTCTTTAAAAATTCCTGAGGTAACAAGTCAGCATAGGCTTCCTGCCAAGCCTTCCAATGTACATAGGCCTTGCCTAGCATTTCACTTTCCGTTTCCAGTGGTTTAATCATCATCTAATGTACCTCCGAATTTTTTCCTCTAGTATACATTAAAAAACAAGTTGGCACAAGACCAACTTGTTTTTGATTATTTAATTAAAAATCGATGTTCTGAAATCATTTGTAGAGTTCATCAGGGCTTGATAAACTTTCACTTTGAGTGCATGAACACGACTGTTGTTCAAGTTTAAACTATTTGCTTGGATGTCTGCTTCCATTGCCTCTTTCATCAAGTTTTGCAACTGTTCAAAGCTTGTGATGGTTACTTCCTTGGTTGAATTAGCTACACCAAGTTCATACTGCATGGTAAACGGTTTGAGTTGGCCCGCTGCTGCTTTTTCCAAACGCTCAGTAAACATGGCTTTCTTGAAATCAGCCCATGAAGTATATTGACCTTGGAATACATAGTCTAAGACAAGATTGTCTGTAATCAAACCAACATCTTTTTTAGTCCATGTATCGTAAATCTTAGAACCTTTTTCCATAGCTAGGTCAGACAACTGCCCAGAAGCATACGGCACAAAACCATCTGTGTAGCCTTTAGCTGCAATCAATTCAAAGGCCATACGGCGGAACATGATGTCACCTGGTGAACCGTTTGAGTTTGAAAGGGCTGAGAAGTTAGCTGCAAACATTGGAACGCTGACATAACTGTTTCGATCCCACTTCTTGCTTGTGTTAGTTGGATTGTTGACATATTGGCGCTGAACGATAATACTCTGATCAATCAAATCATTGAAGGACTTCAAGCTTGCAACTTCGTCATCTGTCAATGCACGCGCAGAGTTTCCAGCATGGGTATCAACACCATTATTTTGGACATAGTAGTTTTCAATCTTACGCAACCAAGCTTTCTTGTTAGCATCTGATTGAGCCAAAATATTTGTACCTTCTAGGTAATCCAGCAAGTAAAGCACATCGAACTGGTTATGGTAATACTCATTGAAATCAGCCTCGCTGTTGAAACGTGCAACTGGGGCTCCGACATGGACACGGTTGGCTTCATCGCTATTATAGACTGCGTTGAATCCAAGGTTCATCTCAGTGACATTGAAGACATTTTGCAGAAGACCTTGGGCGTAAACTTCCATACCTTGACCAATACGGCGGCCATAGCCTTTCAGATAAATATCGCCATCTTGGTTGTGGACCATTTCGTGGGTATAAAGGGCTGTACCATAATCTGTCAGCATATCGTAAGTGATATAGTAGGTTTCACTTCCATCCGCAAAGGCAGTCTTAATAGACGGATGCTCTCGGTACCACTTGTTGATAGGGCCGTAGAAATCTTGGATAGCATCAACATCGGCTGTCAAGTTGCGATATGACTTCGTACCATCTTTACCGTACATGACGTAACCTTCGTTATTGAGGACAGATCTGAAGAGCTTGTCACGATTGGTTTCGTCCAACATCTTATACCAGAAGTCCGCATTGTCACGTTGGCGTTCTGCCGCCAAATCAATCATCTGACGAACCTTATCACGATTTTCCACTGTTGAATAATCATCTACATAGTGCTCATATGAACCAATCGCGATGGTATTCATGTTGGTGATGATAAAGATATTTTCTTGTGGCAGGGTCAAGAGTGGCAAGAGCATGTGGTTGTACTTCCAAGTTGGGTTAGACACCGTATCATTCACAATCTTGCTGTAGGCACCGACATTGTACTTGCTGTAAGTATCTGTCGTTTCCTGCTTAGCAGCCACTTCTGGAATCAAGGACTTACCTTCAACCACATAGGCTTTAGTGGTTTGTTTGAACCATTCATTGTTGGTCATTTCTGGCAAGAAGAGCTGACGATAGTCTTCCAGCATATCAAAAAGCTTGGTCTGCTTGTTTTGTTTACCAATGATAGATGCAAAAGTGGTCACGTTATTGTGGGCACGAAGAACATCATAGCCACCATTACCAATTGCAAGAATCATATCAAGGGCAGATGCTGCATCATTTCCAAAGAAGTCAGGTTCAAAGATGGTCAAGTCTTTGGTATTCATCTCTCCGAAGTTGATGTCATACCAACGATTCAAATAGGTCAAACCAAGCACAAAGGCTTCTTTGTTATTGGTGATTTTCTCTTTGATGTAGTCTTCAGAAGCCTGACCTTGACCATTTAGACTAGCAACCAAAATCTTACGAACATTGCTCTCTAGGTTGGCCATCACTTGGTCATAGCTCTCACCAAAGTAGAAGTCTTTAGCTGTGCCAGTCTGAGTATCTGCATTTAATTTTGTAGGATAATTGATAATGGCCTTCATAGCATCCGAGTCAAGGGCAACCGTAGATAAGCTGCTTACCAAGTCATTGACAAGGGCACTTCTGTCATTCAAGAATGATTCTGGCGTGTAAATCAAGTCCGTACCTGAAATAGTGTACTCGACCACATGATTATTCTTGAAATCTTCTAGATAAGAAACTGTCTTGTAATCCACAGTGCCATCTGCATAGTGAAGCATAATCTTATTGATATTTGCCTTCTCAACGTAGACATCAGCCACAACATCGTTATCCTTCATTGGAACAACATCCAGCAAACGAACCTTGTTGAGCTTATCATCTGTCGCAATCTTGTTTCCATAATAGACAAGAAGTTCCTTGTTGTAGAATGGCAAGATTTTCTCCATGTTGTAGTAGGCAGTTGCGTGGTCAGCCTGAGCTTGCTTCAGGGTCAAGTAGTCTACTGAATAATTGTTTAAGTTAAGCGAAACAGTATCATCAATTGTCGCTTGAATAGCCATAGCTTCCACTTTTGCTTGCGCTTCTTCATCGGTGATAACAGTAACATTACTCAAGCTATCAGATGTTGTAGTGAAACCGTCCTTAATCTTACCGGTTGGATTTGCTGGTTGACCGATAATGCTTTTCGCACCAGTCATATCGCTGATAACATTGTTGATATTACCGCTATGTGGAGCATAGGTACCTGTTACTTGGTTGGCACCAGCAATTCCGCCGATAATCGCTCCAGTTCCCATCGTTACAATGGAACCAGTTGCGTATGCATTATAGACACTTCCTGGTACATCATAGACAAGCATGGTACGACCGACAATACCACCAGCTACTTGATTTGCTGTACCTGGGAGGGTTATGGTCGCATCAACCTTGGCATTTCCAACACTTGCCATCGTACCATTACCCAAGATACCACCAGTTAGGCTGGCATCGGTTCCAGTTACTTCAATACTACCCTTGAAGGATACATCCTTGATAGTAGAGTTGGTTGCTGAATGTACTAGACCAGAAACGTTTTGCGGACCTTTAAGGCTAGCTTCTACTGCTACGTTTGTAATGGTTGCTCCATTGGCATTGATAGCAATAGTCGCAAGTGGGTTCTTAGAGGTTGTATTCAAGCTTGCATTTTTAATATCCAAGTTTTGAACTTTACCACTCAAGTTAAAGAACAATGGTGCTTTCAAGTTGCTGATAGAAAAGGCATAGCCGTCATTTAATCCATCCAAGGTACCACTAAATCCATTCACATAAGAAGGAATGTCACCAACAGGAACTTCACTTGCGTCCAAATGCGCTCCTAGTTTGAAGGTACCACTTGGATTTGCCTTTATAGCATCAATCAAAGCTTTGAAGGATGTGTAGGTATTTGCATCAGTCGCCATCTTCGGAATGTAGAATTCACGGTTGGCAACGTATTGGGCATCCTTATCTTGCACCAATTCATCAAAGGATGAAACTAGTTTGAAGACTGCCTTGCCATTCAAGGTAGTTTCTTCAATGCTTGATACTGGTAGGTATACTTCCTTGAAGCGGTCTGAAGTCACCTTGATAAACAATTCATCTGTAGATGTTGGCAATTCTTCCAAGAATTCTTGACCGATGTAGCTACCATTCTTACGACGGTAAACAGTCACCGCATCAATATCCTTGATTTCAATCTTCTTGTAGACCAAATCAAATTTGCGCATGCTTTCAAGAATAGCTTCTTGTTCTGAGCTTTGTTCCTGCTCTGCCATTGTGTAGAAAATCTTAGTCTTAACAGTGTAGTCTGTGTAGAAATCAAGATTTTCAAGTGTCAACTGGCCATTTGGATCTGTAATGGCCTGTTCCTGTACCAAGGCACCTGTATTATCATAGAGGAGAGCAACAGCTCGTTGGAAGTTGGCAGTTTCATCTGTCAACTTGTAGCTAATTGTCGCTGACTTGGCATCGTCATTTTCAACCAAGTCTGTGATAATCACTTGTGGGACTTTTTCAACTTTTGTACCACGCGCAATCACTTGCTTGACTGGTTGTTTGGTGATTTCTTCTGTTACAGTAGGATTTTCCTGACGAACCCCCTTGATAGTCTGGTAAGTTGTTGTAACTGTCTTAGAGCCATTTACACCCGCCGTTACAACTTTGGTCTTACCTTCTAGCAGTGTCGGGTCATCAACATACTCTGTTTCAAAGGCGATATCAACTGTTTCTGTCTCTGATTCAGTACCCTCGATTGGCTTGGTGCCCTTAAGAACTTCTTTGGTTGTTGGCTCTTCAAGGACTTTCTCAGTCACTGTTGGGTTTGGTTGACGGACTCCGTTGATTGTCTGATAAGTAGTGGTAACTTCCTTAGAACCAACCTTACCTTCATTAACAACTTTTTCTTCTCCAACATAAAGTTCTTCTGTTTCTGTGACTGTCGTTTCAAACGGAAGCTCTTCTGTTGTTACAACGGTTTCAGATCCAATAACATCTGTTGTTTTCGTGCCTACTCTTACAACTTCTGTTACTGGTTCTTTTGTCACTACATCTGAAACTTGTTCGGATTTGATTAGTACACCATCGGCATAATAATTCTTAGTCTCGATTGTCCGAACACCATCTTGTCCCTTCTGTTCAACTTCACGACTACCTTCCACCAAGTTTACATCATAGATTTCTTGCACATCAAAGGCAAAGACTTCGGTATGAGTAACTGTTTCTTCTGTTAAAGAACTCGTCGAGTTTTCATAACTTGGTTCTGTATCTGGTACTTCTGCAACAATATCATCGGTTGCTTGTTTTGTACCAACTTCAACAATCTTTGGAACAGCAGTTTTTGTAACCGTCGAGGAAATCTCTTCTTCCGAAATAATTTGACCTTTTGAATGGACTTGTTTAATCGTTACAGTATGCTCCCCATCCTGTCCTTCTTGTACCACTCGCTCTGTCCCCGCAGATAATTGGGGATTTTCTACGGTTTGAATTTCAAATGGAATGGCCTCTGTCTTGTTGACAATGGTTTCTGTACGGATTCCTTCTGAATCTGGGAATTCCGCTGTTTTTTCCTCTTCCGAAGTAGGTTGTTCAATAGCTTTGCTATCCTTCAAATATCCTACATAAACGTAGCCATCAATCTCAGCTGGGGTCGGTAACGCTTGTCCGGCAGATATTTCGATAGCATGGTTATATTGAGCCAAAATTTGACTCGTCAATGCTGAGCTAGTTGGACCCAAGAAGCTTGCTCCTGTAGCTGTCAAAAGGATGACGCCCGCCAACTCTTTCTTACCTTTTTTACCAAATCTAACAGCCAATAATAGGAGAGACACTCCGCCCGCCACCAATAGTCCAGTTTCTACGGAGCCAGTATTTGGCAAAACTTGAGATGTGCTTGTCGATGGAGTAGATGCTGTGCCAGTAGCTGGACGATAAATCAAGTAATAATTTGCATCCGTTTCCTGAGCTAAGCCAGGCAAGTCACGAATAATCAACTCCTTTTCTGCATTTGTTAATTCTTGCTCTGTCACATAGGAATAATTGATAGACTGAGCACTAGCTGACGGTGCTGCTGCGACCGACGATGCAAAAAACAAACTTGCTACAGCTGCCGAGACAAGTCCAATTGACAGTTTCCGAAAACCGAACCGCTGTCGTTTTTCACCAAAAATATTTTTCATAAAAACTCCCCTATTCCCTAAATAGTATAGAAACCATTATAACCTTTTATAGGGATAGGGACAATTTTTTTGTCCCTAAGTCCCCAATTAAAAATTTTAAGTATTATAAAAGGTGGCAGGTCAATTTCTACCTGCCGCCTCTTGTAATTTCATTCTACTTAAATCACTGAACTTAGCAACTCTTACTACATATTCTTCAACTCGATGACCATATCACGAATCTGGGCTGCCAGTTCAAAGTCAAGCACTTCTGCTGCTTCCTGCATTTGACCTTCCAGTTTCTTGATCATGGCCTTGCGTTCGTCTTTGTTGAGGGCATTGAAGTCCACCACTTCTTCCTTATCCTGAGTGACAGCCTTGGTCACGCTAATCAGGTCACGGATTTCCTTCTTAATAGTCTGTGGAATGATACCATGTTCTTCATTATAAGCCATTTGGATTTGACGGCGGCGGGCTGTTTCCTCCATGGCCTTGCGCATAGATTCGGTGACCTTGTCCGCATACATAATCACATGGCCCTCAGAGTTACGAGCCGCCCGACCAATTGTCTGGATGAGCCCTCGTTCATTACGGAGGAAGCCTTCCTTGTCAGCATCTAGAATAGCCACCAGACTGACTTCTGGCACGTCAATCCCCTCACGCAAGAGGTTAATCCCTATCAGGACATCAAAGACACCCAGGCGCAAATCACGGATAATCTCCGTACGCTCCAAGGTCTTGATGTCCGAGTGCATATACTTGACCTTGACGCCCATTTCTTTCAGGTAGTCGGTCAAGTCCTCTGCCATTTTCTTAGTCAGGGTAGTGATAAAGGTCCGCTCACCTTTCTCAACACGGGCATTGATTTCACCTAAAAGGTCATCCATTTGACCCATGGTTGGACGGACTTCCACTTCTGGATCTAAAAGCCCAGTCGGCCGAATAATCTGCTCGACAACGGTATCAGTCTGCTCCATTTCATAGTTACCCGGCGTCGCAGATACATAGACAATCTGGTGGACATGACTCTCAAATTCTTCCCTGCGCAGCGGACGGTTGTCCAGTGCACTTGGGAGGCGGAAACCATAATTGACCAACATCTCCTTGCGTGAGCGGTCACCATTGTACATCCCCTTAATCTGCCCCATGGTCATGTGGCTCTCGTCAATCATAATCAGGTAGTCCTCAGGGAAAAAGTCCAGCAGAGTATATGGAGGCTCGCCCTCGTTTCGCCCATCCATGTGTCGTGAATAGTTCTCAACTCCGTTGGTGTAACCCATTTCCCGAAGCATCTCAATGTCGTAGTCGGTTCGTTGTTTCAATCGCTGAGCTTCTAAGAGTTTTCCTTCTGCTTCAAAGACCTTGAGCTGCTCTTCCAGTTCCGCCTGAATCTTGGCAATGGCCGTTTCCATGTGGTCATCGTTGGTCACGAAGTGGGTGGCAGGGAAAATCGCCAAGTGATCCACATCCCCCAAGACCTTACCTGTCAGGCTCTCAATCTCACGAATGCGGTCGATTTCATCCCCGAAAAACTCCACACGGAAGGCGTGTTCATCACGAGAAGCTGGGAAAATCTCCACCACATCGCCACGCACACGGAAGCGTCCCCGTTGAAAGTCGATGTCGTTGCGCTCAAACTGGATATCTACCAGAGAATTAAGCAACTGGTCACGGGAAATCTCCTGTCCTGGGCGGAGGCTGACCACGCTATCTGAATATTCCTTGGGCGATCCCAAACCGTAGATACAGGAAACGGAGGCCACGACGATGACATCGTTGCGTTCTAGCAAAGCTGACGTCGCTGAGTGACGGAGTTTGTCAATCTCATCATTGACCGAACTGTCCTTCTCAATATAGGTATCGCTAGACGGTACATAGGCTTCTGGCTGGTAGTAATCATAGTAAGACACGAAGTATTCGACCGCGTTTTCTGGGAAGAATTCCTTGAACTCGCTGTAGAGCTGACCAGCCAGGGTCTTGTTGTGGGCGATAACCAAGGTAGGCTTATTGACACGGGCAATGACCTGACTCATGGTGTAGGTCTTACCAGTACCTGTTGCTCCCATGAGAATCTGGGCTTTTTCGCCCCCCTCGATGTTATCAACCAAGGTTTCAATGGCTTGAGGCTGGTCACCAGACGGTGCATATTTTGACACAAGTTTAAATTGGTTTTCAGTATTTCGATTGATCATACTCCTATTTTATCATAAGTTCGACTAATGGAGAAACATTCTAAACCATTCACGACCATGTCCAAAATATTAAATTTTCTCACATTTTAATGACTTTGTATGTCAGAAATTCTAACATTGCAAAAACCTCAATTTTGCATTAATTTTCAGAATATGATATACTAGGACAGTTATTTTATAATAGAAGGAGTATGGAAATGAAGAAAAAACTACTCATGTTATTGGCAAGCATTCTGCCGGTATTCTTTATTTTTACTAGCGTTAAAGCTGACGATACTATTGATGTCGTATTTGACAATGCTTACGCCCCATTCGAGTTTAAAGACTCAGATCAAATTTATAAAGGATTAGATGTTGACATCATCAACGAAGTAGCCAAGCGCTCAGGTTGGACCATGAATCAAAGCTTCCCAGGATTTGATGCAGCTGTCAACGCTGTACAGGCTGGATCTGCGGACGCCCTGATGGCAGGTACAACTATCACCGAAGCGCGTAAGAAAGTATTTACTTTCTCAGACCCTTACTTCGACACCAAAATCGTTATCGCTACCACAAAGGCAAATACCATCTCTTCATATAAGGACCTTAAAGGCAAGACTGTCGGTGTCAAAAACGGTACCGCAGCCCAAAACTTCCTAGAAGAAAACAAAGACAAGTACGGATACAACGTAAAAACTTTTGATACTGGCGATTTGATGTATAATAGCCTTTCTGCTGGTGCTGTTGATGCTGTAATGGACGACGAAGCGGTTATTCAGTACGCTATTCAACAAGGTCAAGATCTAAGCATTGATATTGACGGCGAAGCCATCGGTTCATTCGGTTTCTCTGTCAAAAAAGGTAGCCAATATGAATATCTTGTTGAAGACTTTAACAAAGCTTTAGCTGAGATGAAAAAGGATGGTACCTACGAAACAATCATGAACAAATGGTTGGGAGCTTCTACCACTTCTACCGAAAGTGCCGACTACTCATCTCGTTTAAGCTTAACAGGAAACGCATCAGCTAAAGCAACACCTGTCAAATCAAGCTATACAATTGTGGCAGATTCTTCTTTTGCTCCATTTGAATACCAAGATGAATCAGGTAACTATGTCGGGATTGACATGGAATTAATCAAGGCAATCGCTGAACAACAAGGATTTACTATTACCATTCAAAACCCTGGTTTCGACGCTGCACTAAATGCTGTTCAAGCTGGACAAGCTGATGCAGTTATTGCAGGTATGTCTATCACAGATGCTCGTAAGGAAATCTTCGACTTCTCAAACGCCTACTATACTTCAAACATCCTATTAGCTGTTAAAAATGGTAGTGACATCGCTTCTTACGAAGACTTAAAAGGGAAAACTGTTGGAGCTAAAAATGGTACTGCTTCATATAGTTTCTTAGAAGAAAACAAGGCAAAATATGGTTACACCCTAAAAGCCTTCGACGGAGCTTCAAGTATGTATGACAGTTTAAACTCTGGTTCTATCGATGCTCTTATGGATGACGAAGCCGTTCTTCTATATGCCATCCAACAAGGTCGCAACTTTGCAACACCAATTCCTGGCGAAAAATCAGGTGAGTACGGATTTGCCGTTAAAAAAGGTGCCAACCCAGAATTAATTGAAATGTTTAACAACGGCTTAGCTGCCCTAGTTGAATCAGGCAAGTATGATGAAATCCTTAATAAGTATTTCAACTCAACTGAAGAAGCAAGTACAACAACTTCAACCGTTGATGAGACAACAATTGTTGGTCTTTTGAAAAACAACTACGGTCAATTGCTCTCAGGTCTTGGTATCACAATTGGACTTGCCCTTCTATCATTTGCTATTGCAATTGTCATCGGTATTATCTTCGGTATGTTTGCTGTCAGCCCTGTTAAAGCACTCCGTGTTACTTCATCTGTTTTTGTAGATGTTGTTCGTGGTATTCCGCTCATGATTGTCGCTGCATTCATCTTCTGGGGGATTCCAAACTTGATTGAATCAATTACTGGCCAACAGTCACCGATCAATGACTTTGTCGCTGGTACCATTGCCCTATCCCTCAACTCTGGTGCCTATATTGCCGAGATTGTTCGTGGTGGTATTCAGGCAGTTCCTGCGGGTCAAATGGAAGCATCTCGTAGTTTGGGTATCTCATACGGAACAACCATGCGTAAGATTATCTTGCCACAGGCTGGTAAAATTATGTTGCCTAACTTTATCAACCAGTTTGTTATTACTCTGAAAGATACTACTATCATTTCTGCGATTGGTTTGGTCGAACTCTTCCAAGCAGGTAAAATCATTATTGCACGTAACTACCAATCCTTCCGTATGTATGCAATTCTTGCCATCATTTACTTGGTAGTTATCACACTTTTGACTCGCTTAGCACGCAAACTCGAAAAAGGAGGCAAATAATGGCTCAATTAAAAATCAACGTCCATGACTTACACAAGTCTTATGGTAAAAACGAGGTCCTCAAAGGTATTACTGCTAAGTTCTATGAAGGCGATGTTGTTTGTATCATCGGTCCTTCTGGTTCAGGTAAATCGACCTTCCTTCGTACAATGAACTTACTTGAAACCATTACAAGTGGTCAAGTAACAGTCGATGGATATGACTTAACCGATCCTAAGACAGATGTTGACGCCTTCCGTTCAAATGTCGGAATGGTATTCCAACACTTTAACCTCTTCCCACATATGTCTGTACTTGATAACATCACATTTGCGCCAATCGAACACAAATTGATGGACAAATCTGAAGCTGAAAAAGTCGGCATGGAATTATTGGAAAAAGTTGGATTGGCAGACAAACGCGACGCTATGCCAGACAGCCTTTCAGGAGGTCAGAAGCAACGTGTTGCCATCGCTCGTGCCCTCGCTATGAACCCAGACATCATGCTCTTTGACGAACCAACTTCCGCCCTTGACCCTGAAATGGTTGGGGACGTACTCAACGTTATGAAAGACTTGGCTGAGCAAGGTATGACCATGTTGATCGTCACACACGAGATGGGCTTCGCCCGCAAGGTTGCTAACCGCGTTATCTTCACTGATGGCGGTGAGTTCCTTGAAGATGGTACACCAGAGCAAATCTTTGACAACCCACAACATCCACGTTTACAAGACTTCCTAGATAAGGTATTGAACGTGTAAAAATACAAAAAGCCTTTGACCAAGTGTGTCAGAGGCTTTTTAACATCTCACAATTAATACCTATAACATCTTTTTGTAAGAACACCCTTTCTTAGTCTTCTCTACAACTTCAAAACCACATTTCTCAAACAGCTTTCGTGAACCAAGATTCCAATCGTAAATTTCTTCGACAAGTATTTCCACAAAGCCAAGCTCCCTTGCACGTTCTACCATTCGCTGCAATACCTTGGTTCCAATTCCTTTGTTCCAATACCGCTTATCTCCAATGGCAATGGCAAAATCATCTGCAAACAGCGTCACATCACCAATTGGGATAAACTGATCGTCTTCAAAAATTTCAATAAAGTAACATTCGCCATTTTTAGACAAATAATCATACATACGATCGAGCCGATCCAAAGTATAAGATTCCTTATTTCCATCAATCAGCCATACTAATTCTAGATCTTGGTGCCATTCAAAAGCAAAATCATGCTGACCATCATACCGACGTAAACGGACTTGTTTGTCTATTTCTAAAATATCTGCTTGCTCAATTCCAGTGATTGCCATTTCGGTTCCTCTCTCATTTACAATAAGTTCATTTTAACATATATCTCTATCAAAATCTATGAATATTATAGCACGCGATTGACAAGCTTCTATCGATATGCTATATTAAAACAAATAAAGTATGCGAGGTAAGGAGAAATGGACAATAACAAGTAAACTCAATTTAAGTTCTATACTTATTTAGTAGTTTTCTTGCGTCCATTTTTCTGTTCCCTCTATTCCTTGAATAGGGTCTTTTTGAGCAGATTTCGACACACTACTAAATAGGTAGTGTGTTTTTTCTTGTAAAGGAGGCCTTATGCTACTAACCACTCAACACCTAACCCTCGACCATCAAAAAGATTTGCGAAATCTGGTTCATGACCTAAACCTCATTGTTAACCCTGGCGATAAAATAGCAATCATCGGCGAAGAAGGAAATGGAAAATCCAGTCTATTACTCACCTTGATGGATTCAACTCTTGTCGCCGACTACCTGCTCATATCAGGCAGCATTCACCGATATTTTCACTCGCCAGTCTACATTCCCCAAAGTCTTTCACTGGAAATGGCAGAGCTAACTTTGAATGACTACTTCTTCGGAGATATAGAGAGCAATATTGATTACGGTCTACTCTACCTCTATGCTGACCAGCTCCAGTTTGACAGTGAGCGATTTGCCAGTCAACAATTGATTGGAAGCCTGTCAGGTGGCGAAAAATTAAAAATTCAGTTAATCAAATCTCTAGCAACTCCATCTGATATTATTTTTCTAGATGAGCCGTCCAATGACCTGGATTTAGATACCTTACTGTGGCTTGAAAACTATATCATTACTAGTCCTAAAACCATTTTATTCGTTTCTCACGATGAAGACTTCCTTAGCAGAACAGCTACAAAAATCATTCACCTAGAATCAGTAAAGAAGAAAACACTTGCTCAAACCAAGGTTGAAGAACTGGACTACCAGGATTACGCATTGGGACGCCAACAAGCCTATCAGAAGCAAGTCCAACAAGCTCGGAACGACAAAAAAGAATTTGACAAGGCTATGAACAAGCACCTACGTCAAAAATCACAGGTTCGTCATACCTTGCTCAGCACCCATGATGCTACATTGGGACGGCTCATAGCCAAGAAAATGAAGAATGTCTTATCACGTGAAAAACGCTATGAAAAAATGAAGGAAAATCTCACACAAGTTCCTTTTCATGAAGATGCCATTTCCCTCTTCTTCTCAGACATTTCACCACTACCAGCTAGAAAACAAGTGCTTCACTTAGAAAACTTCCAATTGAACATTAGAGGGCGACAATTAGTTCAAAATATCCATTTCAATTTAAATGGACAAGAGAAAGTTGGCATCATTGGACAAAATGGGATTGGTAAATCCAGTTTTCTAAAGTTAATCTATCAAGAACTCAGGCAACGAGCGGACATAAACTTGGGCTACATGCCCCAGCACTATTCAGAAGTCCTTGATGAGTCTAAAACTCCACTTGATATTTTATTAGAAAATGGCAATTGTGAGCAGGAACAACTTATCTTAACACATCTAGCCAGTCTGCAGTTTACACGACAAGAAGTTCATCACAAGATCTGTGAACTTTCGGGGGGACAAAAAGCCAAGTTACTCTTGTTAAAAATGGTTCTTGATCAAGCCAATTTTCTCTTATTAGATGAACCCAGTCGAAACTTCTCTCCTACTTCTCAGCCATATATTCGTCAACTATTTGCCAATTATCCAGGTGGCTTGGTATGTGTATCACACGACAGACGTTTTTTGAAAGAAGTTTGTCAAAGAATCTACCGACTAACTGAGAATGGACTGGAAGAACTGGAACAGATATAAAAAAGGAAAATGGCACACACGCCAAATTTCCTTTTATTTATTAATAAAGAATGAAGTCATGCTATTCGATTCACAACCTATAATTTATCAAGAGCAAGCTGTAAGTCCTCAATCAAATCATTGATATTTTCAAGACCAACAGATAGGCGGATTTGATTTGGTGTGACCCCAGCAGCAAGTAAATCTTCTGGAGCTAACTGAGCATGCGTGGTTGTAGCTGGATGAACTACTAGTGATTTAGCATCGGCAACGTTTGCTAAATTGGAAAAGATTTCTAAACTATCAATAACCTTACGCGCTTCTTCTGCTCCGCCTTTTACTTGGAAAGAGAAAATAGAGCCAACTCCCTTAGGCAGGTATTTATCCGCCAAAGGCTTATAAGGACTAGCTGGAAGTGATGGATAATTGACCGACTCTACCTGAGGATGACTAAGTAAAAAGTCAACAATTTTTTCAGCATTTGACACATGACGCTCTACACGGAGAGACAAGGTTTCTAACCCTTGCAAAAGCAAGAAGGCGTTGAATGGAGAAAGGGCAGCACCTGTATCACGAAGTAATTGTACACGAACTGCTACAATAAATGCAGCTGCACCAATATCACGAGTATAACTAATGTTATGATAGCTTGGATCTTCTTCAACAAATTGCGGAAACTTACCAGATGCCGCCCAATCAAACTTACCGCTATCGACAATCACACCGCCAATGGTCGTACCATGCCCACCGATAAACTTGGTTGCTGAATGGACTACAATATCAACACCATGAGAAAATACATTAATCAAATATGGAGTTGCGAAGGTATTATCTGAAACAAGCGGGATGTGATGGTTGTGTGCAATTTCTGCCAATTTTTCAAGATCAGGAATATTGATAACAGGATTTCCCAAGGTTTCAATAAATACAAGTTTTGTATTATCTTGAATGGCAGCTTCTACTGCTTCAAAGTCATCAATATCGACAAAGCTTGTTGTAATACCATAGCGAGGAAGGGTTTCTTTGAATAGGTTAAAAGTCCCGCCATAGAGAGTCGTTGCTGCAACAATGTGATCGCCAGCATGTGCTAATGCTAGAATAGTGTATGTGATGGCTGCCATTCCTGAAGAAGTGGCCAAGGCACCAATCCCTCCTTCTAAAGCCGCTACGCGATTTTCAAAAGTAGAGACCGTGGGATTCGTGATACGAGTATAGATATTCCCTGATTTACGCAAGGCAAATAAATCTTCTGCTTCTTGAGCGTCTTCAAAAACATAGGAAGTAGTTTGATAGATAGGTACCGCACGTGATTTTGACGCGGGATCAACTTCCTGTCCAGCATGGAGTTGAAGGGTTTCAAATGAAAATTCTCTAGTCATAAAGGTACTCCTTTGGTCTTTTTCTGTATTCTACCTCATTTTTACCATCTTGACTAATACTTAAATATTAGATATATATATAGTTAACAACTATAGCCATAGGATCAGTTATTCTAGAAAAATAATATTCATTTTCCTTGAATAAAATAAGGACAAGATTTACAATAAGATTATGAATACCTTAATAGAATATATCGGTCCGATTATCCTCATAGTACTAATAATCTCTTACAGCATCTATCGCAGATGCCATCCTAATAATATGGACACTAAACAAGCGCTCAAATGTCCAAAATGTAAGTCAATAAAACTGCAAACTTACGTTCCAACACAAAAAAGATATTCTCGTAAAGCCGGTATGATTGGTCATGCAATCAATGGCATAGAGGAAGCTATGTTTGCAATGCTCTATGAAGCTGATCGGACTTATTATCGTTGTCAACATTGCGGTTACAGATTGTCTAGAAAGGAGAATCGTTTTATTTCTAATATCGACTAACCTCCCTAATTTTAATAGCTATAATTCAAAGGTATTCACTCCAATTTTTATTAGCTGAAATATAATACCATAAACACATCATCAGACTTCTTCCTTTAAGATTCTAAGCTGATGCGTTTTTTCTACCATTTGTCAAGTTCATCAAGGTATTTGACGAAAAATATTTTGTGTCTCGTAATCCAAATAAGGAAATTATTTTATTTTTGACTAAAGTTTAGTGTAAAAAGTGTATACAAAAGCAACAC